>NZ_JAIVFR010000744.1 GCF_020829685.1 Nostoc sp. CHAB 5715
TTAAGACTTGTGTATACACCGTAGCTTGGCAAGGGGGAGGGCGTAGCCGGGGGGTAAATATATGCAGCTTTACAAAGAAACGGTATTAGATTAGGACTTACGCAAAATATCTCTCAAACTCTCATTTCTCCGTGTCGTGCAGCGTCTCCCAAGGGGAGACGCTGCGTGTAGCTTGCTTAAGAGGAGGGGTACAAGTCTCTTAACCGCAAGGGCGCACTGGCTTCTCTGCGCCTCTGCGGTTCGTTATATCATGTCCGCCAAATTACCCATAATAAAAGAACCCCACCCCCAACCCCTCCCCGCCTGCGGGGAGGGGAGACAAAGCACAGCTTTGGCGGGGTGGGGTTCTTCGGGTTTAATAAGCAATCAAGCGGACATGATATTATTCCGTAACTCGTGCGTAAGTCCTATAGATAAATTTATCATGTCAGGAAAAAGCAACTTTTTTATCTAAATATCTATATACCGCTTTTGTCAAATTGAGATAATTTCAATTTTTGTACTCAGCTAGCAGAAATATTTTAGCAAAGTTGTTACTTTGAATTTATGCATCATAAAATACAATATTGAATCCTTTAATACCAAGGCTTCAAAAAACTTTATTCTAGCTGGATATGCATGTAACAATGACTTGTATTATTTAGCCTGGCTGATGAGAACTTCTTTTAACTGGATATAAATAAATCCAATTTGGATATACAGCTAAAGATAGAGGTTGTGAGTATATATTTTTATTTAAACTTAAGATAAATCTAAACTCTATGAATTACTACTCTTAAATAAAATCAAAATATTATGTTTATTAATTGCTTTAAAAATAATGGTAATTTAAATATAAATAAGGATAAAAATGTCTCAAATGTTGAGATAGCACTTTTTATAGATCAAATCAAAAGTAACATCTGGCTATTTGGTATTCCATCTTGGCTTTTTGGCATAACCGATAGAAGCATAGCTGCATTTACTGATGGTTATTTATCTCCTATAGAAATATTTCAGCTACTTACAGCTTCTTTCTTTTTTGTGAGTTGGCTATATCTCAAGCCTGATGAAAGCTTTAACAGCAATGATTTAGGCCCCAGTCAATATCAAGAATATCTCGCTCGTACTCAAGCTAATAAGCTTCAAGTAAAAAAGCTCCACATGATTAGCCAGGAGTATATTTTACCGTTTCCTTATATTTGCCAAATTTATCATTTATTGAATTTAAGGCATTTGGAAACAGTTCATAGCTTTAGCCTTAATAACCTGAAAATTTTTCAAATTAGCCACTTTCAGCCCACAAATACTGGTGGAATAATCAAATTCCAAACAATATTAGACTCGCCAGCGAATGCTTTAAGAATTTGGCGACAACCAATTGTAGAGGTGGATTTAATATTACATACTCCCTACACTGTTGAACTGAGTATCCCAGTCTACAATAACAAAAGGATAATTGTTATATTCCATACTTTTCCGTTAAATGACTTAGAGCATCACTTCTTTATAGATATTTATAGTGATTTAGAATGGCCAAAGCCATTATTACAAATAATATTGCATTTTGCTTCTTGTTTGACACTATTTGAAGATTTGCCGTATCTAAGAGCTTTAGCTGATAAAAATATAGGGCGTTTATTCAACTTAAGCAGGGCTTCAAATCACGAGACTGCATTGCTGTTTAAAAGATACGTTGAGCTATATGGTTCTAGTGGAGAACCAACTAAATTACTTGAGGGCAGGGAAGAGAGTTAGGAGACGCGATTAATCGCGTCTGTACAAGAGTGGGGAGAGACGCGATTAATCGCGTCTGTACAGTTTGGTTAAGCGCGTGCTAGTAAGGGGGCAGCAGCTAGTAAGGTTTTGGTATAAGGGTGCTGAGGATTAGCAAAAATGGTTTTTGTCAGACCGAGTTCGACAATTTTACCGCCATTCATTACGGCAATACGATCGCACAAAAATCGAGCTAACCAAAGATCGTGAGTGATGAACAGATAAGTTAACTCAAATTCTTCTTTTAATTGCAACATCAAATCCAACACTTGCGACTGCACGCTAGCGTCTAACATACTCACTGGTTCATCGCAGATCAAAAGTTTAGGGTGAGTAATCAAAGCACGAGCGATCGCAACTCTTTGTTGTTGTCCCCCAGACAAATCTGATGGATAACGCTCATAATACACTTTTGGCGGTGTTAACCCAACTTTCTCTAGCATCCACAAAACCTGTTCTTTTGCCTTGACGGGATCGGCTAGATTGTGGATAAATAAAGGATCAGCGATACTTTGTCCCACTGTCATGGCTGGATTGAGACAAGCATGGGGATCTTGAAAAACCATTTGTATTTGTCGCCGCGAGGAGCGAATTTCTTGACGCGACAGTTTAGTTAAATCCTGTCCTAAAAACTCAACTTTGCCACTAGTGGGACGAATTAGTTGCAAAATTGTTCGTGATAGTGTACTTTTACCACAACCTGATTCCCCAACTAAGCCGAGAATTTCTCCTGGATAAATATCCAAGTTGATACCATCAACTGCTTTAATTGTCTGCGCTTGTGTCTTAAACAGTCGTTCGATAAAGTTAGGTTCTATGGTGTAGTGTTGCTTGAGTTCTGTAATACTCAAAATTGGGGATTTATGATTAACAATCAGTAATTGCTTTTCTTCCCCACTCCCCACTCCCCACTCCCCACTCCCTATTTCATCTACTGTTTGAATATGTAAAGCTGCTTTTAAGAGCGATCGCGTGTATTCATGTTGAGGGTGTCTAAATACGGTTTCTGTAGAACCCATTTCCACCATCTTACCGTTGTACATCACGCCAATGCGATCGCAATACTCAGCCACCATTGCCAAATCGTGAGAAATCAGCAACAATCCCATGTTTTCTTCACCGCACAGACGAGTTAATTCTTTCAATATCTGCGCGGAAACGGTAACATCTAAACTGGTGGTGGGTTCATCGGCAACAATTAATTTGGGGTTGAGGAGTAAAGCTAAAGCGATCGCTACCCGTTGACGCATTCCACCGCTAAACTCGTGGGGATACTGATTCCAACGACTAGCTGGAATATTCACCTTTGCCAAGGTTGCAAGTGCTTTTTCTTTGGCTTCTGGCGTTGATAATTCTGGTGAGTGCGCCTGGAGGGTTTCGATACAATGCTTACCAATCGTCATCAGTGGATCAAGACGTGTCATGGGATCTTGGAAAATTAAGGCGATCGTTTCTCCCCGAAATTTCCGCAATTGGTTAGGCATCAAGTCAAGCACCGACTGTCCTTGAAATGTCACCCGTCCGTCAATCCTACTAGAGGCTGGTAGTAAACGCATTACTGCCCGTCCTATAGTTGACTTACCACAACCCGATTCTCCCACCAATCCCATTCTTTCACCTGGTTGCAAGCTGAAAGATACATCATCAACCGCCCAGCTTGCTTCTTCTCCACTGCGCCCAGGATAGGCAACTCGCAGATTTTCGATACAAAATAAGGCTTCACTCATAGTTTAGTTATCAGCCCTGAGCTACCAGTTTTTATAATTTCAAATTTTAGATAGTCTATCAGATTAGTAATGAACCTCCGTTGTGCCAACATCTTTATTGTCTTAGCGTAGGCGTAGCCTCTCCAAGAGAAACCTTTAAGCTGGATTAACCTAATGTATCTATAGACAACCAGCGTATCCGCCCAACCTAACAGGGCTGTTTCTTTCTCATCTAGCCCGCCTCAGAATTCATTCTGAGTCTAACCCTCTTCCATCAGTCTTGGAGAAAGCAATCGCTGCAAGGCTTATGAGACTTCGATTTTCAGGTTTTAGCAACATTTTTGAATTTCTATTAGAAAATAAAGCTTCAAACCTTGATTGAGTAATAGTT
>NZ_JAIVFR010000745.1 GCF_020829685.1 Nostoc sp. CHAB 5715
CGGAAATAATTCCTGCATTTTGAACAACCTCCCGCGTATGGATACCACTACCGAACAATACAACATCTGCGTTGTTAGCAAATTCTAAAGGTTGTTGTGCCTGAATAGCGATCGCATTCATTGAGGTTTGATAACAAGATTATTTAGTTGTTTGGCTCGAAAGTTTTGATGAGGAATTGTCATTGTTCTATATCCAGAGTTAGTAAGTTTACCTGCTGGGTTCCTTTTTTCTCCATAGCTAATTACAATCTGTTCCCGGTCTGCTCCTGGTTTAATAGCCCAAGTTTCTGGGATGCCAATAATAAATTCTTGATTTTTTAGCAAACATAACTCTGTATTAGTTTTGGCTAATTCTTGATATTCTCCAAGAACTTTTGCTGATTCATTTCCTGTTTTACTTTTAATTACTTGTATTTTTTGTTCTTCAGTTCTAGGCTTCCATTCGTTATCTTGTAATTCACAAATAACTACAGGTACTTTTATTTCCATCCATTCCACTTTTGCATCAACTCCGTTACGCCCATCAGCACCGCTTCTACCCTTCAATCCAGGCTTACCATCAACACCGTTTTTGCCATTCAACCCAGGTTTACCATCAACACCGTTTCTGCCATTTAACCCAGGCTTACCATCAACACCGTTTCTGCCATTCAACCCAGGCTTACCATCAACACCGTTTCTGCCATTCAACCCAGGACGACCGTCAGTGCCGTTACGCCCATCGGTTCCATTGCGACCTTTTAGCCCGGTACGCCCGTCAGTGCCGTTACGCCCATCGGTTCCATTGCGACCTTTTAGCCCGGTACGCCCGTCAGTGCCGTTACGCCCATCGGTTCCATTGCGACCTTTTAGCCCGGTACGCCCGTCAGTGCCGTTACGCCCATCGGTTCCATTGCGCCCGTTTAACCCAGGACGACCGTAAATTTGTATCTTGAACCGCTCCCTCGCCAAATAATTGATTAAGGGAAAGGGATTGCATATTAGTAATCGTCAGGGTCAATTGTTGCAGATATATCTGGTTTTGCTAGATTTACCGTTATCTGATCGACTCTATATGAATCATTATTAGTGCCTCTAAAAGCAAAGCCTGGAAAACCCAAAGCAATGTAGATACTCTGATCTAAATTCGTATCAAAAGTGGATTGTGGTAAGCCGTCTTGAGCTTTTAGCAAAATCGCAGTCAATAAACTTTCAGCCGTATTAGTAGGAGAGGCTGTCAGCCGTGGTAGATCAGCTTTGGTAATTGTGATTGTGGTTGCATCTTGAATAGCGTTTGCGCCGAAAATTTGTTGCAAAGTTGGTTCTGCCATAAAGCAAAGCGAATTTTAGTGAAGTGAATAAATCCGTTGTATTTCTTGGCAAAGAAATTGTAAATATTCCTCTTTTATGTAAAACAAGCATATTCACTGAAGACGTGTAATGCTTACTGCTAATAGGATTGAACCGAATATTTCTAATAGTGATTATTAGGAATATTCCGGTTTAACCATTGGGAGTGGTTAAACCGGAACAGACAAAAGTTGTAAATAAAATGAAAAATAATCGAAATGGACAAGCCGCAGTTTTGACTGACGCGGATTATTCCAAAATTCGTAAGCAGATCCGCTCTCAAAAATATAAACTACTTTTGGATCTAGCTTGGTACACCGGAGAACGCTGGGGGGCGTTGGTGAAGTTGCAACTTCTTGATGTATACAACCTTGACGGTACACCCAGCGAGTATATCAATTTTCGCGCCAGGACTCGCAAGGCAACACCCAACGGTAAGCGACAAACGCGCCAGGTGCCGGTTCACGATACTCTTTATGAGTTGCTAGCAGCATATAAACCAGATTCGGGTTCAATTTGGTTATTCCCGTCCAGGGAGGGAGATAAGCCTATGGGCTTACGGGGGGCTGACCAAATTTTACGCACAGCTGTAGAAAGAGCCGGACTTTCTGGTAAGGGGATATCGACTCATTCCACCAGGAGGAGTTTTATTACAAAGCTTGCAAAGCGCGGGGTGAGTTTAGCAACGATTAAAAAAGCCACTGGTCACACTGACTTGAAGGTGCTTTCCCGGTACATCGAGGTAACTGACGACGACGTAAAAAGCGCGATCGCAACTCTATGAACCCCAACCTCCTATTCCTGCAAATCGAAATTTTCTTCGAGCGCTTGCAGCACGGTGAGTACGATCACCCTTTGTACTTAGCTATGGCACTTGAGAATCTTGCAAATTATGCATGGGACGAAGTAGACCGAATTTACCCAGAGTTGTGACAAACCGCAGTCGCGGCGGATAAGGTGGTGAAGCCAATAGATGTTATGTTTCAGTACAAACTGCGATCGCACTTTCAACCAAAGTGCAATCGCATTTTTCATGATTGAGCATTGGGCATGGTGGGCGATTCGTTCTTCCAGCCTCGGATTAGTTTCTCAATCTCAAATGGTAATTTAGCATCCGCGATCGCAATTTCTACATCTGCCTTTTTACGCTTGGCGATGATGCTGTTCACGCTACCCAGGTAAAGGCGGTTAATCTTCCTGCCAGTCATCCAACAGTACCGGAAATACCAATTTGAATTCTGATAAATCTGGCTCGACTTCTTCAGCAATTTCACCCTGCCTCATTAGCCATTGCCAAAGTGATTTAGCTGCGGGGCAAATATGATGTTGGTAGCAGAATGCTTCGTGTTCTTCCGTCCAAGGAAGTGCATTTTTTAATGAATTTTCTGGCATAATACTATTAGTTAGTTTCAAGGAGCCACCACGAGCGCTAAATCTTTTGGTGGCTTTTTGGTTTTTTAGTCATTTGTCATTGGTCATTTGTCATTGGTCAACTGCGATCGCACCCCTCCCCCCACTCCCCACAACCGCGTGAGCAAAACAAAGCCGCCCTCCCCGCAGCGCGTGAGCAATTCCCCCCACCGCAGTGCGATCGCACAAAACAAAACCGCCCTTACCAAGCAGGCAGAACGGTTTAAGAGTTTTCCTCAGTTTGTGTTATCTGTGATCCAGAAGATGCTTCTAAGCCAGGATGTTCGTTTCCTTCGGATTGAGAAGCTAAAGAATCAATTTCGCGCTCAAGCTCTTTAATGGAGTCTAAAAAATTTCGTTCTAGCATTCGACTTTCGTCGATCTGTGCTTCTAAGTGTTCCTGATGACTGCGAACGTATGACAAAAACGACTGCTCTATTAGCTTGAGACGCTCTCTGATTTTCCCAGAATCTTCTTGTCCGTCGCAGATAGCGATTGCTGCATTTTTTCTCTGATCATTGTTTCGATAACTTCTGATTTGCTTGTGTTTTGAGCTTGAGATATCGTATCCAGATGATTCGCAGAAGTCGGAGTTAGCGTTAAGTTCATACGCTGTTTCCTCTCCTCGTACCAGCCATGCTTCTTGGATTCCTTTTTCGGGCTTTCGTTTGTCATCTATTGCATTCATAAATCCTACGCATAATTTTAACACTGAATCCTACGCATGATTCTAGCCTAATTATGCGTATAATTCAAAAAACATGATATTATGCTTAATTATACGCATGATATTTACAAACCAAGGAGAGATGGCAGCCTCCTTACAGAAAGAACTGCCTGTAAAGCTTATGCATTGCGCTCCCTCTCCACATTGCCACCATGCCCGTGAAGACTATATGGAGCAAGCACCCGCGCCACATGCAGCGCGGAAACACCCTGCAATCACCAGAAAACCGAGCGCGGTAACGAGTTTGCCGTGCGGTGATATTTTGATGTCTGCACACTTAGTAAAAGGAGAAAATCATAACAACGATTGAAGAACTGCCCCAAAAACTCCAAACCCTTCTTAGTGAGGGGACGGTAGCCATAACAGATATTGAAGGCA
>NZ_JAIVFR010000746.1 GCF_020829685.1 Nostoc sp. CHAB 5715
TCGTCTTTAGACGACTTTCGCTATTAGACTCAGAATTCATTCTGAGGCGGGCTAGATGAGAATGAAATAGCCCTGATTAGTCATTAGTCATTAGGCATAGGTTATTTTCCTCATCCCCCTCATCCCCTCATCCCCCTCATCCCCCTCATCCCCTCATCTCCTCATCTCCTCAATAGCAATCTCAATGCCAACCATAAGTAGAAGTTCTCATCTCGCTTCAGAGGGCTAAAACCATCCAACGATATACTAGGCATGGGCATTAGCAACAAATCTTCAATCAAGCGTCATCTGGGCAAAAATTAAAAATGGGTGAATTTACAGGTATTAATTCAACTAATAGTTGTAATTCACTATGACTTGATGTCTTAAAGAGTGGAAACATGAACTCAGGAATTGACCTCCAAGGAACTTTTATTGAATCCCTCCGGGATTTAGGTATACCAGCAGGAACAGCCAAAGCGATTTGGATGCCACTGCCAATGATACTGATGCTGATTGGGGCAACAGTGGGGGTATTAGTTGCTACTTGGCTAGAACGAAAAATTTCCGCCGCCGCACAGCAGCGAATTGGGCCGGAATACCAGGGGCCTTTTGGGTTGCTGGTACCTGTAGCGGATGGTTTGAAGTTGGTATTTAAAGAAGATGTAGTACCAGCCAAATCTGACCCTTGGCTGTTTACCCTTGGGCCAATTATTGTTGTGATTCCGGTGTTTCTGTCATTCCTGATCGTCCCCTTTGGGCAGAACATCGTAATTAGCAATGTGGGCATGGGCGTATTCTTGTGGATTTCCTTGTCTAGCATTCAACCCATTGGCTTGCTGATGGCTGGCTACGCATCTAATAATAAATACTCCCTCTTAGGGGGGTTGCGGGCAGCAGCGCAATCTATTAGTTATGAAATTCCTTTGGCGTTGGCGGTGTTAGCGATCGCTATGATGTCTAATAGCCTCGACACCGTTGATATTGTCAATCAACAGTCTGGCTACGGCATACTGGGCTGGAACATTTGGCGACAACCAATCGGTTTCCTGATCTTTTGGATAGCCGCCCTAGCTGAATGCGAACGATTACCCTTTGACTTACCCGAAGCGGAAGAAGAAATCGTCGCAGGCTATCAAACTGAATATTCAGGTATGAAATTCGGTCTTTTCTACCTGGGTTCTTACGTTAACTTGATCCTTTCTTCCCTACTAGTAGCAATTCTCTACCTGGGCGGTTGGGACTTTCCCCTTCCCCTCAACCTCATTGCTGGTTGGGTGGGAGTCAGTGAACTAAATCCCGTGTTCCAGATAGTAACTGCTGCTTTAGGGATCACCATGACCGTGTTCAAAGCCTATTTACTAGTGTTTGTCGCCATCCTGTTGCGCTGGACAGTGCCACGAGTACGGATTGACCAACTGTTAGATTTAGGATGGAAGTTTTTATTGCCAGTTGGTTTGGTTAATCTCCTATTAACTGCCGCCCTGAAACTAGCCTTTCCCTTCGCCTTCGGTGGTTAGTCATTAGTCATTAGTCATTAGTCATTGGTCATTAGTCATTAGTCATTAGCTTTGGACAAATAACAAAGGATGAATGACTAAGGACAAATAACAAAGGACAAATGACTAAGGACAAAAGACAAATAACACTGATAGCTTAAACACAGAGAGTGAAACACAATGCTAAAGTTCCTGAAACAAGTTGGTGATTACGCCAAAGAAACGGTACAAGCTGCGCGTTACATTGGTCAGGGGCTTTCTGTTACCTTCGATCACATGCGGCGGCGTCCGATTACCGTACAGTACCCTTACGAGAAACTGATTCTTGGCGAACGGTTTCGCGGTAGAATTCACTTTGAATTTGATAAGTGCATCGCCTGCGAAGTCTGTGTTCGCGTTTGTCCAATTAACCTGCCTGTAGTAGATTGGGAATTCGACAAAGCCAGCAAAAAGAAAAAACTCAACCACTACAGCATTGACTTTGGAGTTTGTATCTTTTGCGGTAATTGTGTGGAATTTTGCCCCACTAACTGTCTATCTATGACAGAAGAGTATGAGCTTTCCACTTACGATCGCCATGAATTGAACTATGACAACGTAGCGCTAGGTCGTCTGCCCTACAAGGTAACAGATGACCCAATGGTTACACCACTGCGCGAACTAGTTTACCTACCCAAAGGCGTCCTCGAACCACATGGACTACCCGCAGATGCACCGCGTGCTGGTGCGCGTCCAGAAGACCTGGTAGAACAAACAGAAAAATAAATGTAATTTGTCATTTGTCCATTGTCCTTCGTCTTTTGTGCAATGACAATTGACCAATGACTAATGACCAATGACTAATGACTAATGACCAATGACTAAGGACAAAAAACAGTGAATCTAGCGGAAGGAGTACAGTTTGTATCACTTGGCATACTAGGCGTGATGATGATTGGGGCGGCCATTGGTGTGGTGCTGTTCTCCAACATCGTCTATTCTGCCTTTTTGCTGGGGGGTGTGTTCATCAGCATAGCGGGAATGTACCTGTTGCTAAATGCTGATTTTGTTGCAGCTGCACAAATACTGATTTACGTTGGAGCGGTTAACGTGTTGATTTTGTTTGCCATTATGTTGGTGAACAAGCGGCAGAATTTTGTAGCATTTCCCAACTCTTGGGTGCGGAAACTACTAACAGGTATAGTCAGTGTCGGATTGTTCGGTCTTTTAAGTACGATGGTGCTGGCTACTCCTTGGGCTTACTCAGCTGCTCCTGTGGTGGGTGGTAAAAGTTCTATAGTTTTAATTGGAGAACATTTCTTCACTGACTTTTTACTGCCTTTTGAACTGGCTTCCATTTTGCTGCTGATAGCGATGGTAGGAGCAATTATTTTGGCACGCCGCGAGTATTTGCCAGACCTATTGACACCATCCAAACTGGGGCAAACTGTTTTGACTTTGCAAGAACGCCCCAGAGAGCTAGTATCAACAACCAGCGAAATAAAAGAGTAATATTTGTGACCAGAGTCGCAAATATACAGCCTATTTTTTCAGGAGGGATACCCAAATTCATGCAACTCCAGTACTTTTTATTACTAGCAGCAGCTTTATTCTGCATCGGCATCTATGGTTTAATTACCAGCCGCAATGCTGTGCGGGTGCTGATGTCAATTGAGTTACTGCTCAATGCTGTTAATCTGAATTTAATGGCATTTTCCAATTTCCTCGACTCAACATTAATTAAGGGTCAGGTTTTCACAGTATTTGTGATTACCGTGGCCGCAGCCGAGGCGGCGGTGGGTTTAGCGATCGTGCTTGCCATTTATCGCAACCGCGATACCGTCGATATGGAGCAGTTTAATCTCCTAAAATGGTAATTGTGCGTGCAACTCAAGCAGGTAATCATTGCTTATAAAGCACGGGATGCCCGGAGTAAAGAATGGGCAGAAATCTGTGCTAAACAACTAGAAAGCCGCGAGTGCCAAGTGTTGATGGGGCCAAGCGGCCCGAAAGACAACCCTTATCCTGTCTTTTTGGCTTCGGCGGCTCAACCAATTGATCTCGCCTTGGTACTCGGTGGCGATGGTACTGTTTTAACAGGTGCCAGACATTTAGCCCCAGCTGGCATCCCGATTCTGGGAGTGAATGTGGGAGGTCATCTGGGGTTTTTAACTGAGTCAGTGGAAGAGTTTCAGGATACTGAGAAGGTTTGGGATCGACTGTTTGAGGATCGCTATGCTATCCAACGACGGATGATGTTACAAGCTGCGGTGTATGAGGGTCACGGGTCTAATTTGGAACCAGTGAGTGAGCATTATCTGGCTTTGAATGAGTTTTGTGTCAAACCCGCCTCCGCAGACCGGATGATTACTTCAATT
>NZ_JAIVFR010000747.1 GCF_020829685.1 Nostoc sp. CHAB 5715
TGTTTGAGAACCTACAGAACTGTTTACCAAATGGTATCAACATAGAATTGGAGGATCTAGCAAAAGCTATGTTTGTTCCTACCAGAGGAGCTAAGAACTATATCCTTTGGCACGAAGATGGAAAAATCACCACCAAAGGTTCGTGGCGTAAACGCGATCGCTCTCGCCTTGAGAAGCAGTTTCCTTTGAACTATCTCACTCAATATCTAGAGTCGAAAGTCAGCGCCGAGAAATACTACCAAGAACTGACAAAAATCATTGCCTCTGGGGAATTTCCACTTGAGGAATTACAAATCACACGCAAAATCAAAAAAGGCGAAAAGACTCTTCTTGCTCTTGGCAATACTGGTGATATCGTCACTTTCTATCAGGGGTTGCAAGGAATTACCAACTCTGCCTCATATTCGAGTAGCTACTATTTAGGGATGATTGCCAATAAACGAGATGAAATTCTCTCAATCATCGAACCACAATTATATAGCAAATTGGGAGTACAGCTAAGTCTTTTCTAGTCTCAAATTACCACTAATACAACTTTAATTAACAGGGCAACACATGACAATTTGTGTTGCCTTTACTATAGCAATCCTAAGTGATTCATGAGAAAAAACTCTTTTTATAAAAAAGAACTCAGGAGTCATAACTCAGTATAAATTCTGTGCGAGTGGCAAATGAGTATTGGTTAAAAACCTTGTCCCTTCATGGGCGAAACCAGTATTAAAGACTCTCCTTCCTAAAACTCTATCCCTTTATGGATCAATACGGTTCAGTTAAGCATTTCTTCCTTCTCTCTGTGTTCTCTGCGCCTCTGCGGTAGCCTGCGGCTTCGCCCTTGGCGTTCTCGTAGAGTAGCCGCTCCGCGTCTACGTTAAAAAAATTGACTTTCACAAAGTGCTATTTGTTATCTGCAACAATTTTTATGAAAAAATCACAGTCCAAAAGAAAAGCCAAACCTCGCCTTAACAACAAGCAGAAAGCATGGGTAAACAAGTTTCATGAAAAACATCCAGAGGCTAAAGTCAGAGAAATATATGAGGGTTTATCCGGGGATAGAATTGTCACTATAGAATGGACAGAAAATCTGCCAGCCATTACGTTACCAGAATGTCTAGATAGAGGCAGTGGGTGGATTTTCCATACACTTCGAGTCAAGCTAAGAGTATTTGGCGACCCCAGATGCGAGGCAGAGTATGAACATCGCATCATCTATCCTCATTGCAATCTTCATAGTAAGATACATTTGTCTCCTAAAGGACAACTATCTCTGACAATATCTCAAATTCTCAACATCAAGTCACCCCAAAACCCAGTTAAATTAAAATCAAAAAATCGTCAATCAACTTCTAATAAAAAAAGAAAAATACTACAGTTAAAACTGCCATTGTTTGGAGTAGCTGCTCAACTCCATCATATCAATTTATCTAAGGGGGAAACTGTAGAGTCTGAGCAAGAACTGTTACTGGCTACCATATCTCATCGAGACTTAGATACTGGAAAGTCAGTCAGATTACCAGCAGCGATTGTGGAAATTCTCAAGTCAAAGAAAGCCAGCCTCAAGGAATGGGAAGATGCCATTTCTTTATATCAGGTAGGAGGCCCAACCTGTATTCTACAATTCCTTGAAGGACTTGACACTATCCGTCAACATTTTGGTACTGTACAACGCCTTCAACTCCAAGACTACACACAAAAATCTGTAAGTAAAGAAGTACGAGACGAAGTAAAAATTGTTGAATCTGAACCAGAGCGAAATACTTAAAAAGTGGGATGTATTTCCTTCTCCTCCTTGGGTAGTGGAATTATTGATAGAAGCATCCAACATTGAGTCAAATAGTTTAAGTTTAGAGCCATCTGCTGGATTTGGTAATTTAGCCATTGCTATGCGAGAGTCTGGGACGATTTTAGAAGTAATCGAACCGATTATAGAACTTCAGACTATCCTCACTCTCCAAGGATTTACTGTTATCGGCTCAGATTTACTCAGTACATATAATCTCCATAATCGCTATCACAGCATCATACAAAATCCCCCTTTCTCTCAACAAATCTCCCATATAAAAAAGGCTTACCATTGTCTCTCTTCAGGTGGCAGACTTGTGTCGTTAGCTAGTAATACTCCTTGGCAATATAACAGCAGTTTTTACAAGCAATTTCGTCATTGGCTGACCACAGTTAATGCTCAAGTGGAGGAATTGCCCTGGGGATTGTTTGTGAATAGCGATCGCTACACAGAAGTAGAGTGCTGTCTAATCACAATCGACAAATTATAAGTGCATTCATCACCCTGAAAACAAATTACAAAAATTTACCCAGATAAATATGCAGGCTAAGACTAAATCAGCAGTAATTGCAGAAGCTGCAAGAATTATTGCGACTCATCATCCTAACCAAAGAAGCTATTTAAGCAGATGGGAAACTTGGAGAACTGCATTTGATTGGTTATGCAGAGATATTCCAGAGAATCAGGCATTGGAAGCAGCAAAAACAATAGTTGGATATGTGCAGAATATTTTGGCGCAAAAGCGCAAACCGATGCGAAAAAGACGGACTAATCGTAAATACATAGCGCGTTCGTCAGCTACTAAACAATAAGTACTATGCCAGAAATTCAACAACTGAACAAACTCGAAAAACTTCTCAATAGCTTTGGTGTACATTGCAATCCCCGACAAACATCTCAAGGCGAAATTAGTCTGCCAATTTTATATCAGGGAGATAGATTCCATGCCATTCTCTCCTGTATGGGAGGAACCCCAACAGAAGAATGGTGGGGTCAATGCAGTGCTACAGTGCGAAGCAGGATTAGAGAGCATTTTCGAGCATTTCTAACTGTTGATTCTTTATAGAAATCTACAGCACTCCTTTCTGGGGTGCTGCATATTTTTTTATAAATCCAAATTTCCTTTTCTAGCAATATTTCTCCTAAAATCACTCTGTTTGACTGAAGGATTTTCTAAAATTGCAAATAGTTTGCTCACTCCACTGACAACTCACCCACCACTAAAACTTTCAACTCTGTCACCCGCTTAAAAGCTGCATCATTGGTCAAAAAAGCCTCACAACCAGCAATTATTGCCGCCGCCACCTGCAACGCATCGGGTAACTGAAGGTTATAACGCACCCGAATTCTCGCAGCTTCTCGCGCAATAGCAGCATTAATCTCCACAAAAACTACTTCATCTTGCTGCAACACATCGACAAAAGCCTGCTCTAAATCCGCTAACCCCAGACGGATAGCACCCACCAAACACTCTGATAACGTTATTCCAGATGCTACTGCTGTAATGTCAGCTTCTAACCGATCAAAAATTGGATCGACTAAATCCACAAACTGTGGATTGCGTTCTACAAAATAAATTACAGGTGCTGTATCGAGAAATAAGCGAGAAACTCCAGTTAACGCATCACTAATCCTCATTCCTCTCCTCGCAGCAACCGTTCTCGATGCTCATCTCCTTCCCGTCGAGTCCGCGAAACCCATTCCTGAGCATCCTCACCTAATAGCGGATAGGGAGCCATACCCTTCAAATCGCTCCACTTGCGTTTTGGTTGCGCTTGGGTGATATGTTTCTTCACACGTTCCACCAAATGCCCCATCACCGTCAATTGCTCTTCTGGAGTCAGTTGCTCAATCTCGCTTAAAATTTTTTCAAGTGACGGACTCATTAACTTAACCGTTGTCAACTGCTGTAAATTTTAGCGTCTTTACTCCTGTAATGGGCTGTGGAAGGAACCCCAACAGAAGAATGCTGGGGTCAATACGATCCCACAGTGCGAAGAATTAGAGAGCATTTTCGAGCATTTATAACTGTTGATTCATTATAGAAATATACA
>NZ_JAIVFR010000748.1 GCF_020829685.1 Nostoc sp. CHAB 5715
CCTCAACGCGGCGGCTGAAAGGCTTCGCGTTTTGCGAGAACGTCGGTTGGATCAACTTCGATCTGCCCATTGGCGGGCAGTACGTGGGCTTTGATTATCGGTGATCCCCGGCGGACATCGCCGCCGATGACGGCACGCCCCTGCCCCCCCACGGCGACCGGTGGCATCAATCAGATGTTTTGCCTTAAGTTCTATCTGCCCTGATTCAAGCTTGACAATGACGCTATTAACTGCATCAGTTGGTGTCAAATTGACATCGACCACTTGACCTTTGTAGAAGACAGCTCCTAAATCTTTGTTCATTTTGAGCAAATCCCGCTCTAACTTTGCTCTCTCAATTTGAAAGCTGGGCATAGGGGGATTTAGAAGAGACCAGAGGCTATAGTAGTCGGAAATAGAATCGGTTTTTATTTGGTCTTTGGGCCAATGGAAGTTTAACCCTTGTTTAGGAACCTGGTTTTCGATCAAGTATTCGTAGAGACCCAGTTCCCTGTAGAGGAACATAGCCGACACTTCAACCGTTGACTCGCCGATTTTCAGATCCTTATCTGTTCGCTCTTCAGGACGGGAGTCGATGAGAGCGACTTTGATATTTGGAATGTTGAGCAGCAAATGTCGGGCTTGGCAAACGCCTGCAAACCCCGCGCCCATAATTATGACATCATACTCTTGCGACTGAATACTATACATTAGTGACTCCTTTAATGTTTTCTTCATTACTTGTGTAGCACTACCGAAAAATTAACAGATGCATGAAATCTTGTGCTTTGTGCTTTAGCTCAGGATTTGCCCTGCAACCTTATTGATTTCTTGAGTTCAAAAATGCTCCGGGTATCGTAGGCACAAAATATCGCTACTAGCCAGTTCAACCATCTCTTCGCAAAAGGGGAAGACACCAGCGACTGGCACGTTATGTACTTTTTGTATTTTTTGCCGTAGGGTATCGTCATAATTGTGACCCTATAAGAGTTTGACAAACTTGTTACAAAATATTAAGTCGCACATCGCGTTATTTATGTAATTTAGGTTCCTATTAAATTCTGAATAATGCAATAGGAAAAAATCAGGTATTTCTAGGCTGAAGTAGTTTAGCAAGTATGAAAATATTGGCTAAAATCAGGTTAAGGAAACTCCAAAAAATGAAAAACTCCACGACAGTTGCGGGATGGAGTTTTGGGCATGGGGCATCCCTTCAGCTGCGCTCAGGGCAAGTGGGAATAGAAGAGGCAGTGCGGGAACACGGGTTTCCCCAAGTGGAGCAACTGCCGTCATGGAGAAGAAGTTAGCTGTTTGGCCAATGCCCAATCCCCCAAGTGGCGGGGCGGCTATCCCTCTTTAACCACTCTTGAGAATTGAGTTTTCCGCCGCTTTCAATAAATTATCCTATTTGTGCACTCAAAAAGAGCTTCTTCCCCCCTTGTTCCCCTGCGATGGGATGTTTTTTATTTGGAAGTCCCTGATAGGGGCCGATACAGGGCAAACGCATCTAAATTACTCTTGATCACAACGAAGGTTAAGAAGCAACGAAAAAATCAGCATTTCACGTTTGATTATTTTTTAAGCCTCAAAGCGATGCCTGTGGCGGGCTACGCCAACGCCTAAAACTTTCGCAACAACCAAGAGTTAATGACATTGTTTTTAAGTCTATTGAGAATATACTTTGCTTATTGACATGACGCGTTTGCCCTGGGGGCCGATATGGGAGCAATGCGATTTTGTTAGATGACTCCAAAGAATGTGCGATGCCTTCTCTACGAGACGCTACGCATAGCTTGCTTCTCCGTAGGAGTACGGCAGGCTACGCCTACGCTGATTAGCAATATTGAGGCGAAATAATTTTTTGTTACATTAATTAGATTGATTAGCACCACAATTTATCTTTTTGTTGTCTTCAAAAATATTTATAATCAATGATTTGACAACTTATTTAAATCAACTGTCTACGACAGTATAGTAATCCTAAATGAGTTGTGAAAAATTACACATAACGATAAGCTGGATCTAATTAATTATAGACAAGATACATAACTAAGTAATGAAAGAATTGATAGATTTTATCCAAGGAAATCCAGATAGAAGAGAATTGAAACGGGCGCTGGCTGTGCAAATGGTGATGGAAAGTTACACTCATTCTCAAATTGCAGAAATTTTGCACGTATCTTTAGGCTTCGTCAATAAGTGGAAATATATTTTTGTGGAACAGGGAGTTGCAGGATTAAAACTTAAATATCAAGGTTCGAGGGGTTATCTTGATAGCAAACAAAAACAAACAGTGATTGAATGGCTTAAACAAAAGGATTGCTGGCATTTAAATGAACTAAGAGAGTACATTGAAGATAGTTTCAGTATAGCATTTGAGTCAAACCAAAGCTATTATGACTTATTTAAAGAAGATCTATAAGTTGGAAAAAAACACAAAAAAAGAACCCACGCAAAGACTCAGAGTTAGTAGCAAAAAAAAACTAGAAATTACCGCATGGCTAAATGCACACCAAAGTCAGATTGTGTCTGGAGAAATGGTCGTATTTTTTGAGGATGAGTGTCATTTGTTATGGGGAGATATTTGTGGATATATTTGGGGTAATACCAAAGAAAGAATAGAAGTTCCAGTTCTTAACGAAAGGCAAAGACAAACGTATTTTGGCGCACTGAATTATTACACACAAGAATTTTTAATTAAGCCCTTCAAAAAAGGTGATTCTAAATCGGCGTTAGCGAAGCGGGGCGGAACGCACGTCGCATTCGTAGAATACTTACTTACTCAATACCCAAAAAGCCGTATTGCTTTGATTTGGTATGGAGCTAGTTATCACCGTTCAGTTGAGTTTCAAGATTATTTAAATTCTCTAAATCAGGGGCTAAACGAGAACGAATGGAAAATTACTTGTATTCGCTTCGCTCCTAACGATCCAACACAAAACCCTGTGGAAGATATTTGGTTGTATGCTAAAAAGTTCATTAGAGAGTTTTATCATTTATGTAAATCCTTTACCCTTGTCAAGCGTTTATTTGAACTTGCTGTTCACCATGAAATTTTCAATTTTCCGAAAATATTTATGTATGATTGATTTTCACAAATGATTTAGGATTGCTATAGTAAATTAAAAGCCACGTCGACAAATGCTTGTAAATGCTGAGTAACATGATAAAAATCGAAGAGTTGATAAGTTTCGATTGGGCATCATAACCGTGTTAAAAGTGGAGGAATATGTATCCAGATACACTCTGCCTCATCCCCGATTAATAAGACTTGTTTTGCCTGACTAATTCCCAAGTAAACTAATACGAATTTTTTATGAAGATGCGCCTAATTATTTTGGGACGAATAGCGAATCATCTTCATAAAACCTCTGTGTACCTTTGCGCTAACCTCTGCGTAACTTTGCGTTGAAAAAAAGCTAGAATTTGGTGCAGCTTTACAAAGAAACAGTATAAGTGGGCTTCTAAAATCTCCAAAAACGCTTTGTATCCATCATAAGTGCCATCATTAGTAATAGGAATATCAGAATTATTTAGGGGTTGCTGAAAAAGTCATAAAAAAGCAATTTTAAGGGTTGACCAGTTATTCAAGCATGGTCAGAGATAGTTTTATGTTATCTATAGCTAGCCAGAATATAATTTTCAATTATATTAGACTGGGAAAAAGGTCTATTTTTGAAAAATAGACATAAAAAAGCATAAAAAACCCGTGACAGGTGACAATACCTTCGCCAATTATGAAGTGGTGACAGAAGGCTTAGGAGCGTGAATACGCCCCAGCGAGGATATTCTATCAAAAATTTGAGATAATAAAACCTTGTGTGGCTTTTTCGGAAGCATCTTA
>NZ_JAIVFR010000749.1 GCF_020829685.1 Nostoc sp. CHAB 5715
GCATACCAATTGTTTACTCAGGGTTTGGTTTACTAATGCTGGGTGTGGTGATGAGTTACTTTTCTCATTCACAAATATGGGCATTACAAAAAGGCGATCGCTTGTATGTGGGTGGCAAAACTAATCGCGCCCAAGTTGCTTTTGAACAAGAGGTTTTAGAGATTTTAGATCGGCTGAGTTCACAGCCAAAAGGTGAGGAAAAAGAGGCGGCGATTGAAGTTTAAACGCAGGTTAACGCAGAGTAACGCAAGTTGATAATTTGGGGTTACTCTGTAGAAAGATGAGTGAAAATGAATGTAGAGATGTAGCACTGCTACGTCTCTACAAACAAGGGTTCTGAATAACCCATATTTAATTTCACCAGATGTCTTGTGTTTAAAATGCTCAGTCATGTTGGACAAAATCTAGCAAGGGAGGGAATATCTTTGACTTGTCGGCAGAAACCAGCACGAACACTACATTGGTGAAAATCGGTTCTTGAATATAATTATAAAGAATAGCAAATGCTCTCGTAGTCAAATAATGAGCATTTCTGAGCAAAACTACAACCTTAGACCCATCTGATTCTGCGAGGGAAGTTTTTACTTGCTTTATCAGCCCTTCAATATCTTTAACTTCATAAGCTTCAGCAGCTTCAAAATCTATTATTTGCTCACATAAAAAAGATGTCATTCTTTTCCCTCGGTGTTTTCAATTTTTTCAAAAGTTCCATCAGCGGGTCGCCGCCAGCCGTCTACAATCACACTGTCTTCGGGATTGCGGGGTTTTGATGGATCTCGCCAATCATATTCACTAGACCCGGTTAGTAGTTTCGGCTCTTCGTTAGGGATTTCGTGCTTTTTAGATTCGTTGGCTTGAGTCATGCCCTTTTTTTCTATTAGCAACAGATTATGCGGAGTGTAGCCCTACTTTTGATGCCGTACTTCAACCACAGTATGTACGTTACCGCGAGGCGTAAAATCTGCTTTCACAGTGACTTCCAACGGATCACAAGCAGCTACAAAATCATCCAAAATTTGATTGGCAGATTCTTCATGGGAAATGTAGCGATCGCGGTAACTGTTAATGTAAAGCTTAAGCGCCTTCAATTCCACTACCCGTTCATCAGGTATATATGTAACGTAAATTGTCGCAAAGTCAGGATAACCTGAAAACGGGCATTTACAAGTAAATTCCGGCAAAGTAATGTTAATGTCATATCGCCTCCCCACACGCGGATTCGGAAAGGTAATTAGTTTACCTTCAGCAATGTCGCGTTCGCCATACTTCATTTCTTGGCTTGCCTGGGTTACACTTTCAGGTAATTTCTCAGTTGTCATTTGTCATTTGTCATTTGTCATTTGTCATTAGTTATTTTACTTATCTTTACGTCCTTTTAGTAATTTTATTCCTAACTCCTAACTCCCCACTCCCTACTCCCCATTCCCCCCTCCTAACTCAATACTCTTCCTTCTCCCAGTCTGGACAATTCTCATCTTCACAACCGTGGGGATGCATGGCACAAACTAACAAATTACCATTATAAACTTGACCGTGGTAGTGAGTACAACCTATACAGGCAGGATTTTTTTCGGCTGTGGGTTCAACTGAATAAGGAAAACCTGGATCTACATCTGCTACAATGTCTTCCAGTTCCCAGTAAGCTTCAAACATTGGTTCAGTTAAATCCTGGAAATACTGATCGACTTCAATGGCAATGTTAGGGACTTGCTCGGTGATTTCTTCCGTTAGCTCAAAAAAAGCGTCTACCATTTCACTCATTCCCAGGAAGAAACGCTCTACTTCATCAGCCACTGTTTCGACGATCTCTACTAAATCTTTTTGCCACTGTTCCATAAACTTGACACCTTTGCAGGCTATAAACAGGACGCTTTGTGTTATCTGGCTTGAAGGACTAGAGTACACACTAAGCAATGTATCTTATCAAGTTTCTATCTGAAGTGCCATGTCAAACTGCCACTTCTTACTAATATTTCGCTCTAAAAATGCTTTTTATTGATCCCGTTGCAATCTTTTTAACTCGTTTTGCAGGTCTAGCACTTCTTGGCGTAATTTATCCACATTTTCATCATTTGATCCCTCTTTCACCGTTAGTTCTTCATCTTCCTCTAAAATTTCAATGCGCCGAGGTTCAGAAGGAGGTGTTTTTTCAGAGGTTTCACCAGATGCTTGGGGCTGTTGGGCTTGCTTCATCATCTCTTCAACGAAGCGGCGGGCTTCTTCTGTGTTCATTTCGCCCTTTGCGACCATTTCATCTGCCAGTTTTTGGACTTGCGATCGCACTTCGGCTAATTTTCCCCCTGCTTTCTCACCTGCGTAAGAAGCTAATCCAACACCGAGGTAAAAAGCTTTTTGAACAATATCTCCAAAACCAGCCATTGTCCCTGATCGCTCCTACAAATAGGGCGACCCGGAGACTACGCCTACCACAAGCCTCCCGTGTTGCTGCTACCTTCCGGTTCTGACAAGATTTGGGTGTTGCAGTCGCATAGATCCAGGTCTTCTAAAAGCATAACATTAAAAGTCAGTAATGTGTGTGTTATTCCATAACAATCCGCCATTCATAAAGCTGATAGTTGACGCAGCCGTGTTTCACCAACGGGTCATCAGCTACAATCGCTTCTGCTTCCTCCTTTGAGGCTGCCTCAAACAGTAACATCCCGCCTCTTTGCTCTGCCCAATAGCCTGTTCGCGCTTTGTGTCCTTTAGCAATCAAGTCCTGAATGTAGGCTTTATGGGCAGGTACATATTGGTCAAAGGTAGGTTTATCGACTTTCCCTTCTTCAATCTTGACAAACCAAGGCATCTGCTTGTTATCTCCCATTGCTAAGGACTTTCTGCCTCAACCACGTTCGGGTGGCAGTAGAAAAGTAAGACTGTAATAAGTAGTTAAACATAATTCTAAATTACACAATGTCATTGCGAATGTAGCGTTCGCAATGACTGTAATTAATTTTGCGTAGTTACTTACTCAGTTTGCTTCATCTCGTTGGCATAGTAATTTCCCAAATTCCTTGATTTCCACCATATTCCAGAACATAAATTTTATTGTCGATAATCGCAGCGTCAATGGGATTACTAAAACCTTCAACAATGCGGGTAGCATTCAACTTATAGTTGGTATTTCCTACTTTAGTTAAGTTTAAATGCAGTAGGTCTTGACCGGAATCTTTAAAAGGGCCTGCTAGTGTTTCGCCAGTGGGGTCGCCTGTTGTAAAACTCAGCATGAATCCATCTCTGTTGAATTCTGGACTCATTACTCCTTGTGTATCAAAAACTAAGCCTAAAGGAGAACGGTGTGCTGTAAAAGTGCTAAAAGGTTGCCCAAGAACACTGGCGTCTTTGACTTTGCCATCTACAGGATCGCGGAAATTGTCTGCGTCCGGCCCCAAATTAGGAATTGGTTCAATTAAGTTTTCAGGCCGAACAGGAAAGGTTGGATCGTTACGAAAGTAGCCCCTTTGGACGGCGTTAAATTTGAGGCTTAACAAAAGGTCTTTGGCAGGATCATAATTGGGAAATTGTTGTGGGTTGTCTGTCCCACCAATCCGCCAGGGAAAGCCGTAGTTACCACCTGGACGGAGCCAATTTAATTCTTCTGACATGTCGCGATCAGGGCCATTTTCTGTGCCAAATAAATCCCCATTGGGCGCAAAGGCCATATCGAAAGTATTACGTAGTCCTTCTGCAAAAATATAGCCAGATGTTTTTAAAGTTGCTCGATTGTTTGCAAGAAAAAGATTTTTGCCATTAGTAGGAAGACGGAGTATACAGGCGGTTAATCCTACTTCACGAGTATTAGGATATA
>NZ_JAIVFR010000074.1 GCF_020829685.1 Nostoc sp. CHAB 5715
ACTCCTCTAATCGCGCTTGCTGTTCTTTGTATGATAATTCTCGCCAATCTAAAAATGTCCAAGGAAATTCAACTTGACGAAAGACGACTTGGAAAGGTTTATCACGCTGTTCCCAATAAAATGCCGATCGCAAAGCGGCATGATTTCTAATAACCTCTTGCCAAGCGGTTTGCATGGCATTCACATCTAGTTTACCTTCTAAATTCAAGCAAACCTGTGGCACATACACGCCCGCCTGTGGTGTCAGCAAGGTATGGAATAGCATTCCCTGCTGCATTGGCGAGAGAGGATAGATGTTTTCTATATTTTGACGTTTATCCACGGCGGGCATGATTGTTGGTTGATACTAAAATGTTTGTAAAGATTAGTCTCACGCAGAGGCGCAGAGAGATTAAAGATTTTATACCAATTATTTAAAATCCGGCAACAGATTTAAATCTACAAACCCTAATTCAATCTGACTTTTTTAATTACGAATTACGAATTACGAATTACGAATTAGATTATATGTCTGCTAGTAATTTATCGAGTTCTGCTTGAGTGAATTCCATCTGGGGAAAGTCAGAGGGGGTAAACCCATTAGCGTTGGGGGAGAGACAATGCTGAATTAGCGATCGCAATTTTATTTGATAATTTTCGGCTAGGGTGGCTATTGTTTGCTGTTGATGTAAGGTTCGACTATAGAACCAATCAAATCGCAGTTGTCCTCCTGTGACGATACTATTAATTTCGATCAGGGTGTTGCGTGTTCCTCGCTGACTGCGGCTATGTCCGACAGACTCACGCGCCGGGATGAAAAGAGATGATTGGGAAAAGATTTGGTCAGATTGTCCGAGATAATTAAATCGTACCTGTGGTGACGGAACTGCCCGCAGTTTTGCTTGAATTGTTGGGGATGCTAAGTAGCGTAATAATCCATAACTAATCCCACGATCTGGTACTTGGCGTAGTTGCTCTTTAATTGTTTTTAGGGAATCTCCCAGTTCAGATAATACATCTATATTTAACAATACCGGGAAGAGGCTAGTAAACCAACCCACTGTGCGAGATAAATTCATACTTGGAAACAAATCTTCTCGCCCGTGTGCTTCTAATTCTACTAAAAGATGGCGATCGCCACTCCAAGAGTGGAATGCTAATACTAAGGCTGTCAAGAGAACATCGTTGATTTGTGTGTGGTAGGCTGCAGGAACTTGTTGGAGTAAGGCTTGAGTGTCTTGAGAACTCAGGGAAACAGAGTAGGTATCTACATCTGCCATTGTATTGCACCCTTGGGGATTATCTATTGGTAGGGAAGTAACTTGCTGCCAACAAGGGGATGTCCAATAATCTAATGCTGGTTGCAAATTGCTAGTTTGGGCATAATCTCTCAGTTGGATTGCCCATTGTTGAAAGGATGTAGTTTTTGGTGGTAGTTGAATCTCCTGTTTTTGACTAAGTTGCTGGTAGGCTGATTGCAAATCTTCTAGAAGAATCCGCCAGGAAATGCCATCGACAATTAAGTGATGGATAATGATTAACAGGCGATCTCTAGCGAGAAGCCGCTTTGCGTCTACGCGTTGCTGTCCACCCAAGTCAAAATACGCCACGCGCAGCAATGGCGGTTTATTGAGGTCAAAACTGGCTTGTAAATCATCAGCAGATGTGGCTAACGCTTTTTGCACTTTCTTTGGTGCTACAACCGCTAATTCTGATAAATTAACATATAACGTGTAAACAGAAGTTGCATCACCCCCCTTAATCCCCCCTTGCATTGCGGGTAAATCAGAAATCTCTCTCCCTCCCCTTGACAAGGGGAGGGTTGGGGTGAGGTAATACGATCGCAATCCATCATGATGAATAATTATCTTCTCTAACGCCTGCCGCAGCCAAGTAAAATTAAGAGGCTGCTGCACTTTGAAAATAATTGCTTGGTTCCAATGGTGTGGATCAACTGGATTTTCCTCAAAAAACCAGTGTTGGATCGGAGTCAGGGCAATATCTCCCGTTACTACCTCCTGGGGTATGGAAATTTCCTTATTAGGATCAACAATAGCTGCTAATTCTGCCACAGTTTGATATTGAAACATCTGCCGAGGGAGTAGTGCCAACCCTTGTTGATTCGCCTTAGCAACCACCTGAATTGCCAGAATGGAATCACCACCAAGACTAAAGAAATTATCGTGAATACCAATTGATTCTACACCTAAAACCTGACTCCAAATAGTAACTAATTGTTGCTCTAAGGGTGTGCGAGAGACAGTAAAAGAGGTATTTACTGGTTGCAATTCCGGAATCGGTAAGGCACGACGATCAACTTTTCCATTAACAGTTAATGGCAGAGTTTCCACAATTACTAAGGTTGACGGCACCATGTAGGCAGGTAACTTTGCCAGTAGAAATTGGCGTAACTCCGTCTCTATTTTGAAAATAGGGAGTGGGGAGTAGGGAGTGGGGAGTGGGGAAGAGATTATTTTCATGCCCTCGTTGTGGGCTATTTGCCCGTGGGGGTCTTGCACATTTGACTTGGGAACCACATAGGCAACCAAACGGGCATGATCTAGCGTATCTTGTCGAGCGATCGCTACTGCTTGTGACACCCCCGGATGTTGATGTAACACTGCTTCGATTTCTGCTAACTCAATGCGGAAACCGCGCAACTTCACCTGATGATCTGTTCGCCCCAAGTATTCAATATTACCATCTATTAGATAACGGGCGCGATCGCCAGTTTTGTAAAGGATGGGCATTGGGCATGGGGCATGGGGCATTGGGCATTGGGCATTGGGCATGGGGGACGAATCTTTAATATTCGCCGACGAGTCTTTAATACTCGTGAATGAGTCTTTGATACTCGTGAATGAGTCTTTAATACTCGCCGACGAGTCTTTGATACTCGTGAATGAGTCTTTGATACTCGCTGACGAGTCTTTGATACTCGTGAATGAGTCTTTGATACTCGCCGACGAGTCTTTAATACTCGCCGACGAGTCTTTGATACTCGTGAATGAGTCTTTGAACTCCGTTAATGAGTCTTTGATACTCGCTGGCGAGTCTTTAATACTCGTGAATGAGTCTTTGAACTCCATTCTCCTGCTCCCCTGCCCCCTGCCCCCTACTCCCCACTCCCCACTCCCCACTCCCCACTCCCCAATCAACGGATTCGCCACAAACCTTTCTGCTGTTAAATCTGGTTGTTGCCAATAACCACGGGCAATTCCTGCACCAGCGAGGTAAATTTCACCAGGTACGCCAATGGGTAAGGGTTGCAGGTTTTTATCTAAAATATAAACTTGAGTATTGGCAATAGGATGACCGATAGTTGGGGCTTGATTGCTGTCTTTGGGAATAAGGGTAAATGTGGAGTAGGTAGTATCTTCTGAAGGGCCGTAGAGGTTGAATATTTGTTCAATGGTGGATTGTTGGTAAAGCTGTTCTACCAAGGATTTCGGTAAGGATTCTCCTGCTAAGTTCACAGTTTGCACTGATGCGGGAATGGCGTTGAGACGCAGCAATTCTCTGGCGGCTGAAGGGACGGTGTTGAGTAGAGTTACTTGCCCTGCGGCTGGTAATTCCGGTAACTGAAGGGCGTTATCTGCCAAAATCACGCTGCCTCCCCAACTTAAGGGTACGAAGATTTCAAACACCGATAAATCAAAACAAATGGATGTAGACGCAAGGACACCTGCTAATTGTGCTGCTGAATAAACTTCTTTTGCCCAAGATACCAAGGTAACGGGACTGCGATGGGAAATTGCAACTCCTTTGGGAATGCCTGTGGTTCCAGAGGTGTAGATGATGTACGCCAGATTTTCTGGTGTCAGGTTACTGCTGGGATTGGCGGTATTTTCTTGCATAATTGCTTGTGCATCCGTGTCCAGGCAATATACGGGAATATCTAAGCTGGGCAATTTGGGCAATTGATGCTGCTGGCTAATCAAAACCTGAATCTGGGCATTTTGAATAATTAATCCCAATCTTTCTTGAGGATAACTGGGATCAAGGGGAACGTAAGCACCTCCAGCTTTCAGAATACCCAATAAACCGATAATCATATCCAGGGAACGATTTACACAAATCCCCACGGGAACCTCTGGCTGCACGCCTAAACTTTGTAGGTAGTGAGCCAGCTGATTAGCTTTGGTGTTTAATTCCTGATAACTTAAACTTTCTCTACCCCAAATAACGGCAGTATGTTTAGGAGTTTGGCTGACTTGGGCAGTAAATAATTCATGTAAACATTGCTCCCCCGGATATTCCCGTTGAGTTTGGTTCCATTTTACCAATTGCTGTTTTTCGACAATACTCAACAAAGGTAGTTCGGCAATGGGTTGTTGAGGATTAGTAACAACGGCTTCTAATAGTGTTTCCAGATGTCTGGCCAAACGCGCAATGGTTGACGCTGCAAATAAATCGGTGTTGTACTCCAGCTTACAACTGAGTCCCTCCAGAGTTTCGCTGACTATCCAAGTGAGGTCAAATTTTGCCGTTCCACTATCTGCGTCAACAGTTCGGCTTCGCTCACTGTTGATAATTTGACATTGTATTCCTGCCATATCTAATTCTGGCAGAGGTAGGTTTTGCAACACCAGCATAACTTGAAAAATCGGCGTATGACTGAGCGATCGCACTGGCACAAGAACTTCCACCAATTGCTCAAAAGGTAAATCTTGATGAGCATAAGCACCAAGAGCCGTTTTACGTACTCGTTGCAGTAACATTTCAAAGGTGGGATAGCCGCTTAAATTGCTACGCAGTGCTAAAGTATTGGCAAAACAGCCAATTAATGATTCTGTTTCTACACGATTTCGATTAGCGATCGCACTACCAACAACAATATCATCACTGCCTGTATAACGATGTAACAGCACATTCAAAGTAGCCAGCAAAGTCATGAATAAAGTACTGTGATGACGCTGACTTAACTGTTTTAATGCTTTAGTTAACCCCAAAGACAAACCAAACCGATGCACAGCCCCCCGAAAAGATTGTACAGCCGGACGGGGGTAATCCGTCGGTAACTCCAGCATTGCAGGCACATCAGCCAACTGCTGCCGCCAATATTCTAAATGCCCCTCTAAAACCTTACCCTGCAACCATTGTCGCTGCCAGTAAGCAAAATCCACATACTGAATATTTGGGACTTGAGAATCCTTGTCTTGTTTACGTTTTTGCGCGGCAGTCGCTACAACTTTGGTTCCCAAAGCAACACGCACGCTTGCCTCTGCATGATACAACCCCACCACATCCCTAACCAACAACCCCATAGACCAAGCATCAGCAATGATATGATGCAACGTCAACAGCAAAACATGACGTATATCACCCAAACGCAACAACTGCACCCGCAACAGCGGCCCATCCTCCAAATTAAACGGTTGTTGTGACAACACCAAATCCTTAATTTCCTGTTGCTGTTCATTAGCCGCCAGAGCTTGCAAATCAATCGTTAATATATTGATATGACAAAAATCAGCAATCCTCAAAACAGGCTGTCCATCAACGCTTTGAAAAGTTGTCCGTAAAATTTCCTGTCGTTGCACCATCTCATCAAAACTGCGCTGCAAAATCCCCAAATCAATATTTCCCTGAATTTCCACCGCCAAGGGAATATTGTAAAATGAACTATCTGGCTCTAACTGCGACAAAACCCAAAAGCGTTGCTGGGCAAAAGACAGAGGTAAATTACCTGTGCGCTGAATTGGCAATATCGCCGGGGCTAAACTTAAAGATTGGCTTTGTTCAATTACCTCTGCCAAATTAGCGAGTACTGGCGTTTCAAACAGATGACGCAACGGCAATTCTACATTAAATACCTGCCGAATTTGAGAAACTGCCCGCGTTGCTAACAGCGAATGTCCCCCCAAATTAAAGAAATTGTCATCAATGGCGACTGACTCTATACCCAGCACCGATGCCCAAATGCCTGCCAACAGTTCTTCTGTGGGTGTATAGGAAGCCGTTATAGTCACTACCGAATTTACGTCAGGATTTGGTAACGCTTGGCGATCAACTTTACCATTAGGTGTAAGAGGTAATTTCTCCAGCACCACAAACACTCCAGGTATCATATACGCTGGTAGTTTTGTCGCTAAGAAAGAACGTATAGCAGTAACCCCACCCCCCCTATTGGGCAACATCCCGATGCTTTGGGGAGGGTTGGGGAGGGGTGTATTGGGGACAATATACGCCACCAAACGCTGCTCTCTGGTTTCATTGAAAGCGACGGGAAACTCCATCCCCTCGTCGGTGTTCCGGGATAGTCGCCCCGTCGCTTGGGGCGACAGGCTTCGGGCATTGGTAGTTTCTTCCCCATGCCCTATGCCCGATTCCCCATGCCCAAAAACTCCACCCACAAGGGGATGGAGTTTTTCATCTTCCCTCACAGTAACCACAGCCTGAGCCACTTCTGGATGTTTTTGCAGTACCGCTTCAATTTCACCCAACTCAATGCGATAGCCGCGAATTTTCACTTGGTTATCCAATCGTCCCAAGTATTCTAAATTACCATTAAGTAGATAACGGACGCGATCGCCTGTTTTATAAAGGGCATTGGGCATGGGGCATTGGGCATGGGGCATTGGGCATTGGGCATTGGGCATTGGGAAAATTCTTTCCTTGTCCCCCTCATCTCCCTCATCTCCCTCATCTCCCTCATCTCCCCCACTCCCTGCTCCCCTGCTCCCCACTCCGTTCCCAAAGAGATTTACCACAAACCTTTCTGCGGTTAACTCTGGACGCTGCCAATAACCCCGTGCTACTCCTGCACCACCAATGTAAAGTTCTCCTGGTACACCCACAGGAACTGGTTGCAAATGGTCATTGAGGACGTAAAATTGGGTATTGGCGATGGGACGACCAATGGTAACAGACTCGTTGTTACTGAGTTTTTGCACAGCTGACCAAATTGTGGTTTCTGTTGGGCCGTAAAGGTTCCATACTTCTCGACTGCATGATATCAACTGCTGGGCGAGGTAATTATCTAAAGCTTCTCCACCGCAGAGAATTTTTAAATCTTCTTTTCCTTGCCAACCACTTGCTACGAGTAAGCGCCAAGTGGCTGGAGTCGCTTGCATGACGGTGATTTGATGTTGTTCTATGGCGGCTGCTAGTTGGACTCCATCTAATGTTACCTCCCGTTGCACAAGAACGAGACTAGCACCAACAATTAACGGCAAGAAAATCTCTAAGGCGGCGATGTCAAATGCTAAGGTTGTCACGGCGAGGAGGGTATCTTTTGCCGTTAATCCCGGCATTTTCGCCATTGCATTCAAAAAGTTGGTCAGTCCTCTGTGCAAAATTTGCACGCCTTTAGGTGTGCCTGTGGAGCCAGAGGTGTAAATTAGATAGGCTAGTTGATTGGGGTAAACTTTAACTAAGGGATTATGACTCTCTAAATTATCAATATGCTTATCTATACAGACAATTTCCGCAGTATTTTTTGGTAATGAATTTAATAATCTATTCTGAGTGAGTAATATTGATATTTGAGCATCTTGGAGGATAAACCCCAAACGCTCTTGAGGATAAGCAGGATCGAGGGGAATATATGCGGCTCCAGCTTTGAGAACAGCCAAAAGTGCGATCGCCATTTCTAAGGAGCGATCGCAGCAAATCCCCACCCGTGTTTCTGTTTGAACACCCAACTTTTGCAAATAATCGGCGAGTTGATTCGCTTTGGTGTTAAGTTCTATATAAGTTAGGGAGTTATTCTCAAAAATAACTGCTATTTTATCTGGTGTTTTTTCAGCTTGTTGAGCAAATAATTCATGAATGCATAAATCAGGAATTTCTCCAACAGTATCATTCCACTGCACAAGTAGCTTTTGTTGTTCATTCTCTGTGAGTAAAGGCAACTCAGCAATGGATTGATCGGGATTTTCGCCAATTCCATGCAGTAGTGTTTGGAAATTCTGAATCAGGCGATCGATGGTTGCTGCTTGGAACAAATCGGTGCTATACTCAAATGTCCCCGTCAATCCCCTTGGTGTTTCGTACATATCCAAGCTCAAATCAAAGCGGGTTGTAAAATGTTCAGTCTCCAAAGGTTCAATTGTCAATCCAGCCAGATTAGTGCTTTGGCTGTTGGTGTTGTGGAGAATAAACATTAGCTGAAACAGAGGATTTTGACTTAAATTCCGTTCTGGTTGCAGTTGTTCTACCAAATCTTCAAAGGGCAATTCTTGATGAGATAACGCCCCAAGGACTGTTTCACGGACTTGATTGAGTAAGTCACAAAAACTAGGATTACCAGATAAATTGGTACGAAAAACCAGATTATTGACAAATAACCCAATCAGATTAGCAATTTCTGGGCGATCGCGGCTAGTAACCGTGGAACCTACCAGAATATCTTTTTGCCCACTGTAGCGATACAGCAAGACATTAAATGCTGTCAGCATGGTCATAAATAATGTAGCACCTTGCTGTTGACTCAGTTGCCCCAGCCTGTCAGATAATGCTAGTGACAGTGTAAAAAACTGCCGCGCTCCCTTGAAAGTCTGTCTTGCTGGACGAGGATAATCTATTGGTAGGGATAATTCACGGGGACAATTTTGGAGTTGTTCTTTCCAATAAGTTAGTTGAGTGGTACGTGCTTCGCTTTGCAGCCATTTCTGTTGCCAAGTAGTAAAATCTACATACTGAATTGATAAATCAGGTAAAATTAATGGTTTACCCTGACTATATCCTTGATATAGCAATGCCAATTCTCTTACCAAGACACGCATTGACCAATAATCAGCAATAATGTGGTGCATGACAAACAGCAGCACATATTCCGTAGTACTTAGTTGTAGCAGTGCCACACGCAACAACGGAGCCTGAGTAAGCTGGAAAGGACGCACAGTTAAAAGATTTGCCTGTTGCATGACTTGCGCTGCTTGGTGTTCTGGTGATAATCCGCGCAAATCAACTAGAGGCAGTGTGAGTGTAAAATTTGCAGTAATATTTTGTACAGGTTCGTCGTTGACTACAGAAAAACTGGTGTGAAGGATTTCGTGACGACGGACGATTGATTGCAAACTTTGCTCCAAGGCATTAATATTCAACTTTCCCGTCAAACGTAAGGCGCTAGGAAGGTTGTAAACAGATAGTCCTGGTTGTAGCTGTTCGAGAAACCATAGCCGCTTTTGGGCAAAGGATAGGGGAAAATTTTGTTGCTTGGCTGCTTGTTGCAAGAGTTTTGCTAAAAGTTGTCGTTTTTGTAACGCCTGTAGTTCAGAGGTGTTTGGCTGTGAATGACTCATATAAAAAAATTATCCGCAGGAATCACAGATAAAAATATTACTTAGGGCTTGCTGTTTTGGGAAAGAGAGATTTTTATCAGTAGTGGCAGCGCAATGCCTCGTGACAACCTGTCTGTAAAATGGCATGTGGAGCGCAATATATAACGCTTATTAGGAAATAATTTCGTTAAGTTAGTATTGCTATTATTTCACAGTATATGACAATAATTATCAGTTAATTTTAAAAATATATCCACCTTAGTGCAGCTTTGCGTAAAATCGTAGCCTTGCCTACCCTACAACTATTGATTTATAGCAGCTTTTGTGCTAAAGAGCTATTTGTCGTTTGTATCCTCTTACAGTGCCTAATTGCTCCCCTACCTCATATTTCTGTAACAATCCTTTAGTGTTGCTTATTTATGGGTGCTGGGAGAATAAAAAATGGAATGCACCAGTTTTCTACCTCTTTCATCCCACCCCATAATCACTCAGTTCACGCATAAAAGGAGGATGAAACCCCAGCACAATATCTTGTTTTGGTACACCCAAATTGACTAGATCAGCCGCAATATCATGTTCAGTTGAATTGTAGAAAATCCAGACTTTTTCATTTCGAATATCAAGATGCATTACACATTGATGAATCCAGCGCTTATGTTGCCAACCCAAATGCATGATTTGGTAGTGATTTCGCTGCGTATCAAAAATAGTTTCAACTTCAATATCACCGTAGGCAGGCTTATTTTGAGCATAGCCCATCAATAATTGCTGGACAATTTGCTGATAGCTTATTAATTTATCTGTCAGATTTTCCATTGTACAATCTGCTCCAATTGAATATCGTAGATAATCAGTTTTACAGCATTTTCTTGTAGCATTGAGAAAAAGAAAATCAAGTTGAAAGAAGCTGTTATACGTTAAATCAGGCACAGCTAGGTATAGGATGCGATCAGGATCTTCACGACGCAGCGCCGCCCGGTAGTTAATGAACTGACCGAGTGCTGTATGAAACTCGGAAATTGCGGATGCACTAGCCAGAAAACTTTTGACTTCAACCGCAATTTTTTCATTTCCTCGCTCTGCTGCCAGTAACCGTTCTGCACCTAAGTCAATCTCCATATCCACACCACCCACTTTAATCTGTAATGGATCGTGAGTAACATTCCACCCATCCTTAGTGAGAGATATCTTAACAACTTTATGAAAGCGATCTTTAGCAGCCACAACAGATGGTCGATATTACATTTTGCTATTTAAACCTATCACATTGTTACCATGAGACTCACGGCTTCATAATAAACGTCAAATCTCCTCGTAAACCCATCTCTTAAGGCATTTATCAGTTAACCACCTTCTTGTAGCTGCATTTGTTTGAGTAATTTATCTACTTCTTCTTCAGAAAGTTGGTCTAAGTTAGCTAATAAATGTTGTGCTTCACCCCTTTCAACGCGCTCAATTTGCGGTGTCTTTGCCGGTTGTGGCTTCTGATGCCATTGCAGTTTCAGCAAATCAGCCTGGGAAGCTAAGGTAGGATTGAAGAAAAACTCCCGAATTGGTAAATCAAGTTGGAGAGAGGAACGCATCTGAGTAAGTAGCTGGGTTGCTGATAAAGAATTGCCCCCCAACTCGAAAAAGTTATCGTGGATGCTTTGCACCTCGACTTGGAGAACAGATTGCCAAAGGTTTGCGATCGCCACTTCCAAATCTGTGGTAGGAAGTATAACAGGCGACTCAGTTTTAGTAGATTGAAACTCTGGTAAAGGCAAGGCGCGACGATCCAGTTTACCATTAGGTGTTAATGGCAATGCTTCCAAAGGGATATAAAGTGTAGGTATCATATATTCTGGCAACCGTTGCTGTAGGAATTGCCGTAACTTCTGTGTCATCAATTCTGTTTTTGTTAACTGTGTTTGCGGGTTTTCTGGCGACAGCCAACGAGTTTTCCAGGTTGGATCGATACAACCGCCGACAAAACTATGCAACAATATATGCTGCTCGTGCAAAGCAAAATTATCGCGGATAGCATCAAATTCTAAAGCTCCTATCGGACATAAGCCTAAGTTATAATCGGGAGCCGTTTCCATTAATAACTGACTGATATAACCTGCTTCCAGCAAACATAAATCCCTAGATTTATCGCCGTAAATTGGTGCGATCGCCTGCATTTCAGCGATTAAAAATAAGCCAAACGCCGCTTGAGCAAAAATCTCCTGATTAATCCCATAAATCCTACCATCAACTTTAGCTGAATTGCTCAGGTGAATCAGTTGATGCTGTTGGGGATGATAGTAGTAAATCCCAGCCGCTAAATTTTGAACTCGATTTGGCTTAATGTAAATGTATGTCTGGACTGGATACAAACTACCAGCAGAAGCATAACGGTACTTAGGCAATGGTGAATTTGATAGTTGCTGCGATCGCAAACATTCTAAAAATTCGCCTAAGCTATTGAGAGATACAGATTGCTCTAAAAATTGGCGATAACTTTGTCGTTGCAGCTTGACACCAAAAGACTCAGCCCCAGGTAAAGCAATGTGAGGGGCAGTAGAATCAAGCGATCGCACACCCCGTTGTTGGAGTTTAAAATCCGTAGGAGAAACCCCACCCGCCTTGCCTTGGGGAGGGTTGGGGAGGGGTGCATTTAATTGCATTTCTGGCTGTAACACAATGTAGGCAAGCAATTGCTGTTGAGACGGTAAGCCCAAAGTTGTGATAACTGCTTGAGCGATCGCTGGATGCTGTTGTAAAGCAACTTCAATTTCGCCCAACTCAATCCGGTAGCCATTGATCTTAACTTGAAAATCCTCTCGCCCTAAAAATTCTATTGTCCCGTCTGGTAGATAGCGCCCTAAGTCGCCGGTTTTGTAAAGGGAAAGGGGGAGTGGGGGGGATGGGGGGGATGAGGGGGATGAGGGGGAAAGATTTTCTCCTCTCTTCCTTTGCTCCCCTGCTTCCCACTCCCCAATAAACGGGTTAGGAATAAACCTTTCTGCTGTTAATTCTGGGTTTTGCCAGTAACCTTTGGCGATACCCAAACCGCCAATGTAGAGTTCACCGATTGCCCAATTTGGGCAGGGTTGGAGGGATTGATTGAGTACGTAAATCTGTTGATTGGTCAGAGAATACCCGTAGGGAACACTTTTCCAATTGGGATCGATTTTGTTAATAGGGTAGAAAATAGACCAGATAGAGGCTTCTGTAGCACCCCCTAAACTGATAATTTGGGGATGATTAAATTGACTGCAAATGCGCTCAGGTAGTGTGAGAGGAATCCAGTCACCACTAAGGAGAATTAAGCGGAGTGACTGGGCATTGGGCATTGGGCATTGGGCATTGGGCATTGGGAAGAGATCCCCCTCATCCCCCTCATCTCCCCCATCTCCCTCATCTCCCCATTCCCCATTCCCCATTCCTACATCTGTTCAGGGTAACTGAAACTTTAGGTTTTAAACCCTTCATTTGGATGAAG
>NZ_JAIVFR010000750.1 GCF_020829685.1 Nostoc sp. CHAB 5715
CAAGTTCGGAGGTGATACCGGGCCAATGAACTGAGAATCTCCTGGTTGAGGAACGGCGTTAGTAGTTTCGTTAGGATTTGTAGTTGGGGTAGATTGTGCCGTTGCAGTACTATTCGGTACGTAGTCAATCAGTAATTCGGTGGCTGTTTGGGGTTGATTAGGTGTAGCGTTAGTAACTGATTTAGGCTGAATGGAAACCTTCAACAGCAAATCGTTACGACGTGCTTCAAACACATCTCCCGCATCATCTGTTGGTTGTTGCAAAATCTGCCAGTTATTTGTTTGAAACTGGCTACTATAAAAGCTAGCAATAAAGTTGCTGGGGTCAGAACTCAACCAACGAGTTGAGACTCTGTTTTCTGAGCCGCTAGCAGGTGTAACTTCCTGTAGTTTGGCATTGGAATATAGGGGGATATCTTTAGGAAAATCAGGTGGTAACTGAAGTGTTGATTCGTTTTGCTGTGCTTGCGGTTGGTTACTCTGAGATTCTCCAAAGACAACTGGATTGCTTTGCAGGTTAGGATCTGCCGCCAAAGATTGCTCAAGGTTTTTGGCGGCTGGACTGTTAGCACAGGCTGTTAACGAAGTCAGTAGAACAGCCCAAATTAGAAAAACAGCTGGACGTTTGCAGGGAGGCACAGGAAATCACAAATTGAGTTTCAATTCCTACCCTAGCGCAGACTGTTCATTAAATGGGAATGGGGAATGGGGAATGGGGAATGGGGAATGGAATATTGAAAAAACCCATTTCCTTTGCCCCTCTGCTTTTCTACCTCTTACAGCGCTTTTCAAGTAATTGAACTACACCACTCCCTACTCCCCACTCCCCACTCCCCACTCCCCGTCTCATCTGTGGTCTAAATACCTGAAAAATGCTGTAATATCACCAAAAGACAATACCAACTCACTACGTCCTATTGGTAAATGTCTCTATTGGTGAAGATGATGATATCTCTAAAAATGAGTAAACGGTAGCAAAAGCTACCGTATTGTCTTTGTTTTACAGCCATTAGGTTTGATAATTCCCATGCTTATTTATAGAGTTCCCTAAAATTCTGGCAAACTAACATTTTTGGGAAAAAAATAAATAACCCTGAAATACTTGCTAGACAAGAGTTTTGTGATTTGGATGCTCTAAGCTCACAAGGATTATGACAGATTTTGGGAGTGTGCTTAGATGAGAGCTAGAGTAGAGCCACCCACTACTAACTGCTCAAAATTAATCTGGCAGACTACTAGATTGAGAATCAAATTTTTAGAGAGTTCTGGAAATATTCAGTTGGCAGAGGCGATAACTGATTGTTAACTTACTAAAGAACAGTGTGGCTAGCAAAAGCTTTAATCTCAAACTTACCACTATTTTCTGTAATGCGATGCCTACGGCGGGCAAAGCCTACGCCAAGCAACTGAAGTGATAGACTAGGAATAAAGCCCCCTTTAGCCTCAATCAAGGAGGGGAATGGATAAAGTTCCCTAACGCTTGCTTACAATCGATTCTGAAAATTATTCATCTGACGATGGTAAGCTGAATAAAGCAATAAATGGAAAATGCCACTATTAAGCAATTTCAGGAACTTGGCGTAAGTTTGTGGTTCTTGGGGCCGGGGTGATAATAGGCAAAGCAGTCAAGTGTCGCAGCAGTTTCTCTAGTATCTCTAGATTGATTTTCTGGGGTAAGTGCTACTTGTGCTATAGTTAAGAGTCTATTGGCAGCCTCGAAAGCAGTGAGTGCTTTCTCTAAAAGGGCGTAGTTTACCGCCGTAGGCATCGCCTCTATGTTATCCAAAGTTTTCTGTTTGGCAATCCATCCCCTGTTCTTCTGGTATAGGGTAGGGGTTCTTTTAGGAAGGCTGGGCAGAAGGTGCGCTTCGCAAGTTATAGAGACAGTACATAGTTAGCTGTGACTGTTTTCCCAATCATTACTAGGATTGGGTAGAGGCAAAAAAGACACTTCATCGGATGCACTGACGGTTGAGAAAGCCCTCTACAAACTTGGTCTGAACAGTTAACAACTTACTGATAAATTAGATACAATTAGCATCTGCATTTGCTTCGGTGATTACTTATTCAAAGCAATTACTCGAATTGACACAGTGTTAAACTTTTCACCTGCTAGCTCTGGCGAAAATTTTTGTTTCAAGGCAAATTAAGACTTATATTCAAGGACGAGGGTGTTTCTTGGAGATGAAGTTAACCAAAACGGGGCAAAAGGCTGAAAAAGATATGTCTGATGTCAAAAACGCAGAACTGATAGGAGTATTAAGAACCTAAAATAGATATTAAATTGAAGAAAAAACAACGACCATCGACAACCGTCAGTCTATTTTACTTTCTGTAAAGCGTCGCCGGGTTGTTACCAGTGCTGAAACACGATTACATGCAAGTTTCCCAGGATCAGCCTATTTATTCTGAGGCTCCACTCCAGCTGCTACTGTTTGTCGATGGACGACCCAAGTCCCGACAACAAGTGCAGCGAATCCGTGCTTACTTAAAAGAATTGCAGGCTGAGTATAGTTTTGAACTTGAAACTATCGATGTTGGACAACAACCTTACTTAGCAGAACACTTTAAATTGATAGCAACGCCAGCTTTAATCAAAATCCATCCCGAACCACGACAGGTTCTGGCTGGGAGTAATATCATAGCGCAATTAAAAAACTGGTGGCCTCGCTGGCAAGCCGCTGTAGACACCTACTTAAAAGTACAGGAAGACTTACAAGAACGTATAGACGACAATGGTAGGGCGACATCACCCAAATCCACTATCCGTTCAGTTGCTGTTTCTGCGGAACTAATTAGACTTTCAGACGAAATTTTTCGCTTGAAACAGGAAAAAGATAACCTCCAAGAGCAGCTACAGTTTAAAGACCGGGTGATTGCTATGCTGGCGCACGATCTCCGCAATCCGCTAACTGCTGCCGCGATCGCCATCGAAACTCTCCAATCTAATTACAATTTAGAGACGGGGCAATTCCAGCGCCTCAAGCCATCGATGACAGCGCATTTATTAAAACAAGCCCGCAATCAAACTAAGGTCATTGACCGGATGATTGCCGACCTTTTAGAGGTAGGTCGTGGCAAAGATACAGAGTTTCCAATTCTACCACAAAAGCTACAGCTAGGGAAACTGTGCTTAGATGTACTAGAAGAATTGTGCGATCGCTACACCACCAAATCCCAAGAGGTAGAAACAGATATCCCTAATGACTTGCCCTATGTATATGCTGACCCAGAACGCATCCGGCAAGTGCTAGTGAATCTGTTGGATAATGCCATCAAATATACCCCAGAAGGTGGCAAGATTAGCATTGCCGGATTGCATCGCACTACCCAAAAAGTTCAGTTTAGTATCGGCGATACTGGGCCTGGTATTCCTGTAGAGAATCGCGATCGCATCTTTGAAAATCACTTCCGCCTACAACGGGATGAAGGTACAGAAGGTTACGGCATTGGTCTTTGTTTATGCCAACGCATCATCCTGGCACATTATGGTCAAATTTGGGTAGACTCTGCCCCCAATAACGGAGCATGGTTCCACTTCACACTACCAGTTTATCCTTCTTAGAGATTGGGCATAGGGCATAGGGCATTGGGCATTGGTAAAAAAACTAGCAACACAAATGACTAATGACTAATGACTAATGACTAATGCCCAATGACAAATGACTAATGCCCAATGACAAATGACTAATGCCCAATGACAAATGACTAATGCCCAATGACTAATGACTAATGCCCAATGACAAATGACTAATGCCCAATGACAAATGACTAATGACCAATGACCAA
>NZ_JAIVFR010000751.1 GCF_020829685.1 Nostoc sp. CHAB 5715
CTATTGAAACTGACAAATATAAGCGCCTGGTTGCAGAGGTGTTTGTCGAGAATCGCAGTGTCAACATGATTATGGTGCAAGAAGGGCAAGCTGTTGTTTATCGTCAGTATCTCAAAGGCTGTCCAGAGTCTAGAGATAGTCTGTTGCAGGGTGAAAACACCGCCAAATGTGTGTCAGCATTGTAATTAGTTCACTTTGTTGTGAATAAATCAATTGAGCTAAACGATCGCATTGCTTCCCGGCGGGCGATCGCTTTCACCTTTGCTTGGTGTAGCCTTATGGTTGACACCAGTATATTAATACTATTATCATGTCAACTGGCGAGCGCAGTAAAAATAAAATTAAAGTAAAAATGAATATCACAGTAGATGTAACACCCATCGCTGCGTTTAGGTGGAATGAAGAAAATGCCCAAAAACTCAGGGAGCTTAGAGAGAAAGCTGGATATAGTAGACAAAAGCTATCTGATGCTGTGGGGGTTTCTGTGGCTTATATTCAGCAGCTAGAGACTCCTCACGTCTTTATTAACAAACCAAAAAAGCCAACTCAGATGACTGTTAGTACAGAAATTCTAGAGAAACTTTGTGCTGCTTTAGATGGGGATATCACTTCACTTATTTGGAACATAGATTACAACAGTTAAGAGACTTTTTACTACGCTCACCAGAAAAAAACATTTGACAACCACTGGTGAGCGTAGTAATATAGTAATCATAAGAGAGGAGACGAGCGCGATGCCTCTCAGAAAAACAAAGAAGCGCTCAAAATTCAACCCTTACAAATCGAGTTAACGATACGAAACCACAATAACCAGCCGCCGCCGGGACTAGCAGCCGGAAGCCTTAAACTTGTAATGGTCAAGCCGCCGCGAGATGATTCCGATGACCTACCACGTCTAAAAACTGGTTGAAAAATCCGAATGTGATGCTAGTTTACTGGCCAGTCGTGCCGATAAAATTTATGAAGAGGTAGAAAATATAGATTTTCTGCTAATCGAACTGGAGGACGAATGAAAAATTTAAAAGCTAGGGCAAAAGAATTAGCACATCAGGCCACTGACTATAGCCGACAAGCTGTACAAGTTTCCCCAACAGACCGAGAACAAAGCCGAATCTTAATGCGGCAAGCACACGAAGCCAGCAAACGCTGCCAAGTGTTAATTCACGAGATACTGAGGCAAGAACAAGTATAAAGCTACGCTCAATCAAGTAAAAAGCTTTGTGTCCTCAGCACAAGGCTTTCTACAAACAAAAATAAAAGCAATTGCAATAATCAAAGATATGTAGTCGCTTTTTTCAAAGAATTCATCTAACGACATCGGAGGAGCATATTGGCTAAGAATCCGATTACAAATTTGAATGAAGCCAGAAACAAATGGGTACAAGTTACTGGTTATTCAGCGAGAGCAAATATTGTTAAGAGATACTTGCCTGATTTTCGGGACTTTGACACAGAAAATCCAAAACACTGGAGAAAAGCAATTGACTTTTTCCATCAGAAATACATAAAACCAAAAGAACAATTATTATTGCGTCCACTAACACCAGCACGTCAAAAATGGGTTGAAACAACCGGACTGAAAGCTTCGCTTCAATCTGTAATGGAGGTATTACCAAAATGCAACTTTACATTAAACACAGAACGCGGTTGGTTGTTAGTAACATCCCTTTATGCACAGACGTATCCTGAAAAAGTTTTAGGGCAGTATTCAGCAGTTGAGACAATCGAACAAGAGGATGAAGTTACCCAAACCAAGCCTCTCAATAAAATACAGCAAGACTTTAGGCAACTTGAACCAATTTCTCAACCACTACCTCTAACACAGCCTCCAACTCTATTAACCCCACCATCACCTCCAAAAGACCCAGCCGAAGAGCGAATGTCTAACCAGTTGGCAGAAATATTAGGAGGAATTCAGAGACTCCTAATCCATCCGGGCGAGTTGATGTGTTGACTAAATTGTATGTAATTGAAGTCAAGAAAGCTTGCAATTGGAAGCACGGCATTGGTCAAGCACTGGTTTATCAATTTTATTACCCTAACAAGAAACCCGTCTTATTCTTGTTTGGTGAAGATGTTAGTTTGTATCGAGATTTAGCTAAGAAACATTGTCATCGCCTTGGTGTAGTTTACCGGGAAGAATCACATTTTCTGAATGGAAAATTTTGAGTACAAGCCTCTTTGCAAAAGCTTCGCCAAATCTTCATAAGTGCGTAGACGCTCTGCGGCTTGCCTTTAGGCATCGCAGTCCCCTGACGAGTAATCGCACTTTTCGGCCTTGATAAAGCTTCGCTAAGTTTCGATGAGTGCGTTGTGGCTTACCACAACGTAATTCATATCCAAAATCAAAAGGCGATCGCCGTACCGTGGAAAGTCTGCGATCACTTTTTTATCCAAATATGGAGATTTCTATCATGCCACAAGCAACAACAACAGAGCAAGTAACATCAATCGAAATCGATTTTTACGAACACGAAATCTATGCAGGACAAAAGCTAATAGCCCAAATTAGTTACGATCATCGAGATTTCGTGACCCAACGGTGGGTAGTGATAGTGAACCATAAAGAAGAATTTCGTGCTATTACACAAATGAAATGCCACGACTTTGTAACATGGCATTACAAGCGAGGAACTCTGCCAATACAGCAAGAAACCCCAGCCACTACAACGGGGAATGAAGTTATGTGCGAAATTGCCGCCCAGTGTGAGCAGTTCGGATTTAAGTTGTTAGATGACGGCATCTATAAGGATGAACAGAAGCTCGGTTCTATCGGTTGCACAGAAGGTCATTGGTGGGTTATTCGGGCAACTTCAGTGCATCAGCAGAAAGTCCCGTGTGATTCTGCGTTCGATGCGGTGTGGGTATTATCGATGGTAGAACTGACGCAACCATCTCGTGAGGAACTGCTGGATAAGCCGTTTGATGAACTCACGCCACAGGAATGGGAGCGGCTACGGGAATATCAGCCAGTGGTAGAACGGGAGTTAATACCGGCGTAGTTAAAGGGAAAAGGCGATTGCTGGCTGACAAGGCAGGGCGATCGCTTTTGTACCAAACTCTATTCAGTTATAGCAGTATGATACAACACGATTATTACTGATAACATGACCCAACAACCTCATGATAAATTTGCCAAGCAGTTTTTAGAAGAGTTACTTTCTCCCTTTGGGGAAGTAAAAACCTGGAAATAATTTATAGGTGGCGTATCAGTGTAATGACACAGACAGAATTAACCAGAGATGACCAGGAGTTGATCATGAACTTAACTCAAGCTTACGAAGAAGCAAGAGCTGCTGCTGTACAAGAGGGTGTAGAGCAAGGTGTACAACTTGAACGCCGTCAAGTTGTAGAAAACTTGTTGAAATTCAGGTTTGGTGAAGTGGACGAGTCACTATCAAGAGTAATCGATAGTTTGTTACAGTTAACGCCAGAAGAATTTACTCCCCTATGTCTTGAATTATCTCGTGAAGATTTGCTGGCAAGATTTAATTCACATCAATGATCTGTACAGGGCAAATAATTAGTAATAAAAAGCGCTTTTGTGAAATCAAGAGCGTTTTTTATTGGCTCTAAGCTTCATGTATCACAATTAAACGGCTGCGCCAATGCGAAAGTGAAATGTATTGGTATTGAACAATGAACCCTCAAGAAACATCAGAATTATTTGCTCTCTTGATGCGCCAAGAGGAACTACTCAAGCAGTTGGTCGCTTCAATCAATAAACCGAAACTGGGATTGCACTCTGATGCTGGCAGTTGTAAAATCTACTGCAATCGTCACAATGG
>NZ_JAIVFR010000752.1 GCF_020829685.1 Nostoc sp. CHAB 5715
TATTACTCAATCAAGGTTTGAAGCTTTATTTTCTAATAGAAATTCAAAAATGTTGCTAAAACCTGAAAATCGAAGTCTCATAAGCCTTGCAGCGATTGCTTTCTCCAAGACTGATGGAAGAGGGATAAGTAGGTAGGCACAATTAAACCGAACTGTGTAAATTTATGTAAAGCGCCAGAAACGCTTTGAAGATCAGCTTTTAAGCGATTTACATTTCTTAATATAGTTGTATTTTTTAGCACCCACTTACTTAAAAAACAAGTATTTGTCAAAAAGCAATTAATCAAATTAAACCACCACAGGTAGAAAACTTTCTAATCTTGTCTTGCTCTGAATCAACCTGATAGTACATCCAAAAAGTAAGTAGATGAATAAGCTCAATATTTTTCCTTTTTTCTCTCAAAAAATAGCAAAGACGAGTATCGCTCTGATAGCGGGAATCTCATCGAGTATTCTGTTTGCTAGTCCTATCCATGCAGCCACCCTTGGTCAAAATCTTATTGTTAATGGGGATGCAGAACAAGGGCAAGGAGATGCGATTGGTAATGCTGTTGGGACTGATATACCGTTTATCCCTGGCTGGATTTCAACTGATAGTTTTAGTGTGCTGCAATATGGAGCAACAGGTTTTGAATTTACTAACCCTTTGGGTAATATAGTCGCCGTTAGTGGACTTCCTGATGCTAATAGTTCAGGGCCAAGTGTACGTGGAAAAAATCTATTTTATGGTGGTGCTAATAGAGGCTCATCAAGTGCTTCTCAATTAATTGATATAGCTGACCTTGGTTCCATAATTGATGCTGGTCAAGGAGCATACGATTTGAGCGCCTGGTTAGGTGGCTATGACACTGATTTAGATAATGTGAAATTTAGTCTTAATTTCCTCAATCAAGATGGTCAATCTATAAATACAGCATTCATTACTTCTCCCACTCCAGACGAAAGAAATAACACAACAGGTTTATTATTCAAGTCTGTAAAGGGCTTTGTTCCCGTTGGTGCAAGACAGATTAATGTTGCTCTAGATATGAACTATGTTCGCGGGCGCGTGAATGATGGCTATGCCGATAACCTTTCGCTAGTAATCACCAAAGTTCCAGAACCAACAATCTCAGGTTTATTGCTAGTTAGTTCATCTTGTCTGATGGTATGGAAATTACGTAGAAACCGTCAACTTATACCGTAGATTAAATTATTTTCATCCTAATTTTTGGAGATTAAATTATACATGGGTGACATAGAATAAGAAAAGACATTGAGGTTGTGTTGAAGAAGCAGCTAACAATACTTTTATGAAGGAGGCTTTGAAATTTTCCCCCTTCCCGCTTCGGGAAGGGGGTTAGGGGGTTAGGTCTATTTCATTCTCATCTAGCCCGCCTCAGAATAAATTCTGAGGCTAATAGCAAAAGTCGTCTAAAGACGACTAAGAAAGGCTTTTAGTCCACTGAAGTGGACTTAAGCTAAAAGCCTGTGAACTTTAGTTCTGGGCGGTTTATGTTTAGAACGAAATAGCCCTGGTTAGGGGGTTAGGTCTATTTGCCTACCTGTACCTCACCGGATTGAAAATGGCTATAATTCTAACAATTTAAACTAAATCTGGCTACTAATTTACTGCCTTATCCACGCACGAAATGCTTTCATTGTCGTATTTCTGCCATTGGTTTGACTCAGGATTAAATATTCGGGAATTACTTGCTGAATTGGAAAATTGGGGAAAATAGAACTGGTATTTGATTCTAGATATTTACCATTGAATAGCACGTTTATTTCCAGTTTTCTTCCATTCCATCGCCACAGTTCCGGTACTCTCAAATCTTGATAATTATTGAAACGAGTGCGGGAGGTAATATCAATTTCAATAGCCAAATCTGGAGGCGGGTCAATTTCTAAATTTATTCTATCTTTGCCCCTAATTCTAGCTTCATTTTGCATATAGAAACAATCATCGGGTTCTACCCCAGCATCCATACTTTCCTTATCAAAAGTTGTAGAACCTAAACTCCAAAATTCCAGATCGAGTTCTTCTAATAAAACTTTTAGCAAGTCGCCAATAATAACTTTAGCTACTTCATGCTCTGGTAATGGAGCCATTATTTCCAGCATCCTTTGACTGTAACTTATGCGAGAACTGCGATTGTCTCCCAATTCTGCTAAAATGCGTTTGTATGCCGACCAGGAGATATCTTTAATCAACAACTGATGACCGGCTCTAACAATTAGTTGATTGAGTTCAAGTAACATCGCAAATTTCCTGCTCTTTATTTGATGTGAGCAACGGTAACACCGGTGCCGCCATCTGCTTGTTCTGCTGGTTCGTAGTTATTGACTCTGGGATGCTGTTGCAGAAAGGCGTGAACTCCTTGTCGCAGCTTACCAGTGCCGTACCCGTGAATAATCCAGATTGGGCCTGTAGCTTCCGAGATGGCTTTATCTAAAATGTATTCGGCATCAGCCACCCGTTTACCACGTAAATCGATGGTGTTTTGCGAAGTCCGAATTTCTGGGACACTTTGCGGTGGTGGGGTTACTGCTGTTGGGGCTGGTTTGGGTTTGACGACTGGTTCGGCTTTTTGACCATCTAGAGATTCTACGTCTTGCAACTTCACAGTCATCTTCATTAGCCCAAACCGAACGCTTAACTCCCCATCTTCATCGGGGGCGGCGATCACATCTGCTATCTGTCCCAATTTTGGAATGCGGACGCGATCGCCTACTTTGGGCATAAACCCAGCTTTTGGTTTTGCTGGTGTTGCTGGCTGATATTGTTGGCCGATTTGATTCAAAGCATTGGTTGCTTGTTGTGCCTCTTGGGCTGTGGGCGTACCTTTCTGCAAACGGCGAATCACTTGGGCAATTTCACTTTTTGCTTGAGCGATCGCTTGTTGGACTGCTATTTCCTGTGAAGCCCGCAAACTGCTTTCCCTTTCCTCCAAACTTGCGGCTTTTGCGGATACTTGTTTGTATAAACGTTCCGCTTGCTGCAACAAACTTTGGGCTTCGGCTGCTTTGGTTTCCTGACGGCGGCGTTGCGCTTCTAACCCAGCAATTACCTGGTTAACTTCATCTGTGGCCTCTCCCACTTGAGTTTTCGCCTGTTCTACTACTTCTGGTTTTAATCCCAAGCGCAGGGCAATAGTTAAGGCGTTAGAACGTCCGGGGATGCCCCACAGCAGACGGTAAGTGGGTGAGAGAGTACTTTCATCAAATTCTACAGAGGCATTTTCAAACCGCTCATCTTCGTATTTCAGGGCTTTTAATTCCCCGAAGTGAGTGGTGGCGATCGTTAGTTGGGCATGGTTGGCTAGATATTGCAACAAGGCGATCGCTAAGGCACTACCCTCAACTGGATCGGTTCCTGCGCCGACTTCATCAAGTAACACTAGGGAGTGGGGAGTGGGGAGTGGGGAGTGGGGGATAGAAGAAGAGGAGGGGAGTGGGGGAGTGGGGATTTCTAAATTTTGTTCTTCCCCATTCCCTATTCCCCACTCCCTACTCCCTCTCCCCAATGCTTCTAAAATGCGACTAATTCGGCGGATGTGTCCAGAGAATGTGGATAAACTTTGCTGTAAAGATTGTTCATCGCCAATATCTGCCAACACCTGATCAAACCAAGGTATTTCTACTGGTTCGCGGGCGGGGACAAATAAACCCACTTTGGCCATCAATGCTGCTAACCCCAAGGTTTTTAAGGTTACAGTTTTACCGCCAGTATTTGGCCCGGTAATTGTAACTACCCGAATTTGCGGACTGATCAGCAAATCTACAGGAACTACTAAT
>NZ_JAIVFR010000753.1 GCF_020829685.1 Nostoc sp. CHAB 5715
GTAAGAACCCCATAAATAAATTTAGGGGCAAGAGTAAGGCGGACGCCGTATTTCTTGCGCGGTGCCACTCGTTATACATTTTTTATTTTTCCATAAATAAATTTAGGGGCTTGTACCTTTTTCTTTCTGGTCAGTAAACCAACCAAAAAACAAACGTCCCAAACCATTAAATACGGCAAATAAGGAGACTGTCAGTAGATCACAAAGTTTTTTAGAACCCGTGCCAGATGGACATTTCAACAAAACACCCAGACACTAGAAAATCAACGATTAATCAGCATTTCAGGCGATACCGTAAGTTGGGAGCAAAGCGATCGCGCTGAAACCAAGGTACATCGCTTAAGTATTTAACGATAATATCCTGGATAACTGCTTCAATAGGTATTCCTTGTTGAGGAATTTCATTTATGTTTAATTCATGATCTATTTTTGAATCTATACAACCTGTCAAGTTTGTATCTGTTCTTAATAAGTTTAAACTTTTAAATAGCTGTTCAGATAAGTTTAAGAAAGTATCACCTAAGCCAGAATTGGGAAGTATGTATTTAGTATACTTAGAAAGTGAATGCTCTAAAATGCCAGATTCAATATTATTGGTATTACTATTTTGTAATGGTTTTTTTATCATTTTGAACTCCAAAAAATAGAAAATTAATTATTTAGATAGAGGTAGACATTGATATTAATTAAAGACAATAATTTCCTAATATTTTTACTTTACAAAAGCATGTACTAGAAATAGAGCTATTCGTACTCGCTACTGATGTGTAGTTTCTATTTTACTAGTCTTACTTATTAACCCAAGTTGCTAGTTACTAACGTGGGCGATCGCACATGGTCATTTAAGCAATAAAATCCCCTCCAGGAAAAGATAGGAGGGGAATATGCTTAATGAAATAATTGCAGTTTATTCTATCGTCGATGACCTGCTCAAGGCAATTGACCATGACGAAGATGTTCGGCGTGAAATGAGCGATGCAGAAATTATTACAACTGCTGTTTGTGCAGCGATGTTCTTTGATGGAAATCATAGCAAGGCTTGCAGCTATATGAAAGACCATAAGTTAATACCAAAGATGTTAGAAAAATCACGATTCAATCGCCGATTACACGGAATATCGATGTTGATTAACGATTTGTTTCATCAAATAGGAATGATACTGAAAGAAAGTAGTGATTGTACGGAATATCTTTTAGACTCATTCCCAGTACCAATTTGTGACAACATCCGTATCTTTAATGTGAAGTTAATCAAGTCGGAGGAGTATAGAGGTTACATTGCGTCTAAAAAACGCTACTTTTATGGAGTTAAAGTTCAGTTATTAACTACCAAAAGTGGTATTCCAGTTGAATTTGTGTTTATGCCTGGTAGCGCCAGTGACGTGCGTGCGTTGAATGCTTTGCCGTTAAATCTACCACCTGGTAGTGAAGTTTATGCTGATTCGGCCTATACCGATTACACTGTTGAGGATGATCTGGAGGAAACTAGTCAAATCTCGTTGAAAGTGATGCGGAAAAAGAATTCTAAGCGCGAAGACGCGCCGTGGAATCAATACGTTAAACAATCTACTCGCCATTACATTGAAACTGTATTTAGTGGTATCACCCGTGTTTTTCCAAAGTCGATTCATGCAGTCACATATAAAGGGTTTTTACTGAAGCTTGAGTCATTTATTTTTACATTTACTCTCCAACAAGCATTTCTAGAATAAGTTACTTTTTCTACTTTAATTTGTTTTAACGTTTGTACTTTTGGTTAAGTCACAAGTGGCGGTGACGCGCGATCGCACGAATTGAGGGTTACGAAGCACCAAAAATTTGATAACCCGCAACTTGGGTTATTATAGTTGCAAAGTAATTAATCAAACATATTCTGTAACTTTATTAAACTTCAAATAAATGTAAATGTCTTTATTTTACCTATCTTAATCTAAACTTTAAATTTCAAGAGAACCTTCACCTAATAAATACTTATCTAGTCCTGAAATAACGCTAAGGCGTGACGGGGGATGAAATGCAAGAGCATGTGCAGATGCAAAAAGGTAAGCTATTTCAGATGATTTAATAAAAGCTATACCACCTAAAATTTCTGTAGCTCTTGCTGTAACACGCTCAATTGTAGATTGAATCAAGTAGCGTATAAATAAAGCCTGCGCTACTGTACTTTCATCTTGTTCACCGTTCATAATTGAATAAGCAATTCCTTCAAGTGCAGACATTGCTCCTTCTACTTCTGTTACAAGGGCAACACGCTCATTAGCTACGCCTTTTTTAGCTATCAGTGTCCGCTCAACTAATGCACTAGCAATACCAAGATATGCAGATGAAGCTAGTATTTCAAACCAAGTAAATGTCGTAGTTAATATAGAGTTTAATTGCGTCGGATCACCCATATTATATATATATTCTTCAGGTACATAAACATCATTGAGCTTTACTTCATTACTTTCAGTACCAAGAAGAGTCCAACTTTCCCAGAAAGGATAACGCTCTATCCCCGGATGATCAGATGGTATAACTGCTAATGCCAGTTCATTTATTTGTCCTGTTTGGCTTGGACGCAAAATGCTCGCAGTCATGAAATCCATAGAAGCAGATAAAGTGCAAGGTTTTTTACTACCACAGATGACTAACCCGCCTGAAACAGGCTTTACTTGCATACATGATTCAAGAATGTTACTTTCTGTCCTCCCTTCGGCAAAACCAGAAGAAAAATAGAGGTTTTGCTTTGCAACACGCTCCATAAGTGAAAAACCTGACTGGTCAGTTACCATTTTCTGAATCATAACTGTTGTAATGTGATGCATGGTAACTGCAACGGCAAGCGAAGGAGAACGGCTTCCAAGAGCACGCTGTATCTGTATAGCTTGGAGCAAACTAGCACCTATCCCTCCATCTTCTACAACTTTTGCTTGCCCTCTGAAAGCAAGAAGCATATTTCGGCTTGATAATAATCGATTAGTTTCCTTAAAAACTAATTCCTCTGCACCGAAAATAGAAGATTGACCTGGAATTATTGCAGCAAGTGCAACTAATAAAGGAATTTCATCTATTAAACTATGGAAAAGAAAAGAATCTTTTATTTGAAAAGGTTTTAAATTTTCACTAATTTTACTAATAACGATTGTTCCAACTGTTTCTCCAAAGGCGTTACGTACATCTCTATAGTCAACTTGAATTCCACATTCTTTCAAAACTTCAAAAAAACCAATTCGAGTTGGATTCAAACAAATATTCTCTAGAATTAGCTCGGTTTGCCGTCTTTGAAATATGTGTGCGGCGGCTAAAAAAGCTGCCGCAGATGGATCTCCGGGAATGTGGTATTCCGGTAGATGCTGTGAGCATTTACCTTGTATCTGAACAACTCCAGGTAAATCTTGGATATCCATACCAAGATACTGAAAGAGCCGAATTGTATGATCCCGAGATCGAATAGGATAGAAAATTTTTACACTTCGTTCACTTGCAAAAGCTGCAAAAAGTACAGCTGACCTGGCTTGAGCACTACCAATTCTTAATTGGACTATACCATCTTGTAAACAACCACCCTTAAGAACAACAGGAAGACAACCTGGCTCTCCTAAATAATGAATATTTGCACCTAGTTGCTGCAAAGGTTCTACTACCCAGTCCATAGGTCGTGTCCGCAAGGTTTTATCACCATCTACAACAGCTCGAACGCCAAGCCAGACTAAAAGTCCTATAAGAAGACGAGCAGCTGCACTAGATGGACCTAAATTGACGTGCACTTCTTCTTGATTCCACACATTATTTA
>NZ_JAIVFR010000754.1 GCF_020829685.1 Nostoc sp. CHAB 5715
GGTCTAAAAATCCTAAATACTTTCTAGCAGCATTAAATTCAGAACCAGCAAGACGGACAACTAAGGGTGAATTCTGCTCTCGCCGACTTTTACTACCATTAGAATGCACAACCTGTGATTTAAGTTCGCTGTTGTCTTGCTGCACAACTCTGGCTATAACTTCTACGACTTCCTCAGTTTGAGGAATGCTACCCAGAAAGTTAATTAATATTACTTGAATGCTGCTATCAGCCTCTAGGATTTTTAGACCTGTCTCTAGGCGATCGCAAAAAGTAGTTGGTTTAGTATCTGTGAGGTAAGCATGACGTAGATTCAAACAAACACCTGGATTGCCACCAGCATTACCGACTAAATCCAAAGTTGTCATTACTGAACCAGTACCATTACCTAAAATACCGATTTTTCCGTGCATTTGCACACCATCCCAGTCGCCCAATATACCATTTATTTCCGTACTTGTGTGACTACTGATGATTTTTGCTCCCATTTCACCCATGTTTGGATGACGCTTGTTCGACCGTTTGTTGACCCCGACTTTACCATTAAGAGCCATAACTTGACCAGTAGCACTGACTGCTAAGGGATTTATTTCGACTAAATCCAAGTCTTTTTGCACAAATAACTGGTACATCTTTTGGACAACGCTGCTTACCGACTGCATCAGCGTCTCTTGCAAACCCATTTTCAAAGCCAGTCGTCGGGCATAAAATGGCGAGAATTCCTGTTCCACGACAACATGATGCATTCTTTCTCCAGCAGATTCCCAATCGATGTCTGCTTCTTTGCAGCCTAAAAGTACTGGTCGGCAAACAGCAGTATCTAAAACCACCGCGAGATAAAATTCCTGGTTAGCGTCGTATTGCGATTCTGCTAGCACAACTTCTGGCAACTCGCCCCATATTGGTAAACTAAAGATATTTTGAGCAGCTGCGATCGCATCAATTGTAGTCTCCGCAAACCTTACACCACCTGCTTTTGCACGTTCCGCTCCATGTACTTGAGATTTCAGTACAATTGGAAAGCGAATTTTTAAACGTTTCAAATCTGTGGGATGGTCAATTCGTTGGGAAGGCAATACAGGAATGCCTATCTTGCCAAACCACTCTTTAACTTGATACTCTAATAAATCCATTGATACACCTTGTATTCACACTTTCCCAGCCTTTGCTTAGTGCTGTCTTAATATTTTGCAGCACTTTTATTTTAGAATTAAGCTTTTGGCAGCTATAAAAATTTATTTTTCACGAATCAATTTTATCGATTTCAGCCAATGAGGCACATTAATTTTGATAGCCAACCTGTTTGTGCTAGAGTCACAACCCGTAATTAATCTCTTCAGTAAGTTTCCTAGCATAGAAGATAACTACCATTTCTGTCAAAACCCTCTGACTTAGCATCGTTTCCTTAACCTTTAGATAAATTTGTCACAACTGTGCAACTAGAATTTTGCAGAGCATTAGCTCCTGTGTATTTTATTGTCCCGAATTAATGCAGTTAAAATACTCAAAAATTCTATTATTCCCATTTTTTATTTATAATTTATATCTAAAGACAGATAATTTAATTTTGCATCTAGTACTGTGAAAATGTAACGACGCGAACTATAATTGCTTTTTTTATTTTTGGTGAAAAGTCCGAATGTGTGTTAGAACGTTGGTCGTTTAGATTTTCAGGCTGTGGTTGGTTAAACTGTGCATTTGCATTCAACAAACCTAAAAAGTTCATTTCATTCTCTTAAAGATAATCAAAACAATATAGAAATTCAGCGGGAAAGCTCTATGAAAGTAGCAGTCCAGCAGGAAGATTTACAGCTTTTAGCCAAAACTTTGCAGGAACAATTACTTGCAGAAGTCTCAACGGCTGAAGTCTTCGAGGTTAAATGTGCCGTCAATAAAGACGGGCTAATGATTTTAACGCAACACGAATCAGATGTAATAGTTGATACTCAGATAATCTTTGCAGTAATTGAGGAAGTACTTCAGTCTCTAGCACCCCACAGAGAGCGGCGAGTGCAATGCTTCCTCAGAGTTTTTGGTGAACAACTTCCTTATGCGAAATGTCTCTTGGCTCTGAAGCAGACGGGGGGAGGGGGAGATGGGGGAGATGGGGGAGATGGGGGAGATGAGGGAGATGGGGGAGATGGGGGAGATGGGGGAGATGGGGGAGATGGGGGAGATGGGGGAGATGGGGGAGATGGGGGAGATGGGGGAGATGGGGGAGATGAGGGAGCAGGGGAAGTAAATTCTTCCTCATCCCCCTCATCCCCCTCATCCCCCTCATCCCCCTCATCCCCCTCATCCCCCTCATCCTCCTCATCATCTCTGACATATTTTCCATCAATCGATAAGACTAAGGAGGAATTGTTTGACCCATTTGCAGATGCGTCGAATTTGCCGACTTCAAAGCCAGGATTTCAAATCAAATCCATCTTACTGGGTGCAGCTTTGGTGGGAATTGTAGTCTTAGGCGGCGGTGCTTACTTATTGACTCGCCCTTGTGTGATGTCTGAGTGTAAAGAAATACAAAATGCCGAGCAATTAAAAACAAAATCCCCGCAACTGATGCGCCGCGCCAAGTCTGAAAAAGAATTAGTAGCTGTACAACAACAACTTGCGGCAGCCAGTGCAGCTCTGAACACAATTCCTAGTTGGTCGCCTCGTTACCAAGTGTCAGAAGAACTAAAAGCAAGTTTTTCTGAACGGTCAGAAAAAATCAGCCAGGTGGTCAAGGCTTTGGAGACGGGATCTTTGGCGACAGAAAAAGTTCAAACTCCTGCATATAGCCTAGAGGAATTACAAGCTAGGCAACACCTATGGCGACAGGCTATAGCGCCACTAGAAACCATAAGTTCCAGTAGTGAACTCTATGGACTGGTGCAAAAAAAATTACTTAATTACCGTGTACGTTTGCACGCTGTAAATCAGCAGATACTTACGGAGGAAAAATGGCTCAAAAAACTAACGGCAGCAAAAGCTGTAGCTAATGCTGCCGAGAATCGGCAAGCTACTGCTAAATCTTTGAATGACTGGCAAAAGGTGCAGTCTACTTGGCTGGTGGCCATTAATGCCTTGAATAGCATTCCCCGGACTAGCCCTGGATACCAAGAAGCCGAAAAGCTGTTGGTAGATTATAAACCTAAGTTGGTAGCGGCACGCGATCGCGCTACTAAAGAACGATTAGCTGTTAAAGCCTATCAACAAGCCGTTAGTACTGCCAAGCAAGCCAAAGTATATGAGCAACAAAACCAATGGCTTGCAGCAACGACATACTGGGATCAGGCTTTGCAAACTGCTAAAAAAGTTTCCCAAAATAGTTTGTACTACACTCAGGCTCAGTCTCTCATCGAACCTTATTCAGTAGCCCTCAAACAAGCACAAGAAAAACTACAAGTTGTTACTAATTTGCAACAAACCCGCACTGACTTGGATAAAACCTGTATTAATGAAATTCGGATTTGCACCTTTAGCATAGATAATGCAGGAATTATTGTCCGGCTAACCCCTGAGTATGACCAAATCAGACAAAATAACTTGGCTAATCCTTATTCTAAGAACTCGGAGACTGCTGTTGATGTTACCAATCACTTGCAAATCTTACGGGAAGCCTTAGCTGTAATTAGTGACAATGCCAACCTCTCTGTTTTTCTCTATGATTCCCAAGGTCAGGTAATTTATACGCGGACTTTGGGCGGGTAGAAAAGTTAGGAGTGAGGAGTTAGGAATATATAAATACCCGATTTCTATTTAAGTCTATGGAGATTTGGTCATACTCAGGG
>NZ_JAIVFR010000755.1 GCF_020829685.1 Nostoc sp. CHAB 5715
AGGTTGACGGTTCTTAAGGGATTACAAAACGAGCAAGAACTCCAGTTTCTTCTCAATCCACTCACGTATGACCTACTGGAGACTTTCCAAATTCCCCAAAAAATCCAGAAGTCTTTAAAGTTGTTGCCCCAAGAAACCCAACTGACCAAAAATCTGCGGTTGTGCCTCCTCAAACACCACCATCACACCCCAACGCTCATCGCTTTTAAGGGTAGAGAGAAACTCTTTAATCGCATCCACACCAGACTCTAGCCGTTCCATGAAGCTGACAACGTAACATTTAACCTGCTGCCACCATGAATCAGTGGGGTTTTCCTGTCCGCCCATATCCTCATTACTGGGGAGTGATGTTGTGTCAGTAATTGGTGTTGGTACATTTATATTACTACTGACTGACACCAACTCCCGACTTAACCACTGCTTAAAAATACAATCACGCCCATCGTTAGGAGTAACAAATTTATAAACACACTCCCGCTTCCCCCTCGGCCCCAACCGCCCAATGTATGACAGCCGCAGATCAATCTTGTCCAGCAATTTCTGAGCGATCGCAATGGAAGTCAGTTTTTCCGAAATAGTCACGTTCAAGTAATTCTTGATCAAGAACCGATGCTGTAGTGCGATCGCCTTAAATTTCTGCATTCTCTCATCAGAACCTCGTAACTTCTCCCCAGGCGTAAGCAACTGCAACAGATTCAGGCTTTCCAACAACAGCACCGACGACAACATCTGCCCCTTGTTAAAATCTGGCTTCCAAATAGCATTCTCCCCAGCCTCAGCCTGTGCCTTTGCCCGTTTGCTGTCCCGGCTGGTCAAAAACTCCCGCCCCACAGTGAGATAATAGTGCAACCGCAGTTGGGGATACCAGCCGTTATCATCCTTTTCGACTAATTCGGGTGTCACTTCAACTTCGTAACGTCGGGACAATTCACCCTTACACTGTTGGTATCTTTCTTCTTTCATTTTCACCCGCTTTTCTTGCAGCTTCTTCAGTTCGGCATCTGACACATCTTCAGATTTAGAAACCCCCAGGCATTCACTCCTATACAATTCTTTGGATGCTGCTTTCACTTCTTTGACGACTTCCTTGGTTTCGTCGGGGTCAGAATCATCAGCATCAATAAGGGTGTACCCATCAGTTTCCAAGCCCTTCAGCACAAATTCACGATAACGGCGCATCTCGACGTTGATAACAGCCCCACGCTTGCCCCAGGTTTGTAAAGATTCGGGTTGAAATTTCTGATCAATGAACGAGTAATCATCATTATCCGAAGCTGACAACAGAGCGATATTGGCTTGTGTTGCGATATCCTGACTTCGCAATAATCCACCCATAGAGGTTGAAGCATTGCCCACAGTTCCCATACCGTACTGGCTAACCCAGATGTGACGGTCAACAGTTTCGCGCAACCGTGCCAACATCTGCCGTACAGAGTTCACAGGCTGCACTCCCTGGAATATCCCCCAGACTGCATCAAAGTGTCCTCGAATATCGATGGAAACGCCTGTTTCCAAGCTGGGTGAGGCTATCACTAAATCATACTGGGTTAGGATTTCGTTGAGATGGGCAATACACTCAAAAGCTGGGTGTGCTGGGTCTAAAACAGAATGACTGTCAATTCTCAAAATCCGTTGACCAGTCGTTGGGGTTGAATCGCGCTTGACTATCTTTGTGCAAAGAATCCACGCACACGCCATACCCCAGCAAGCCGCCTGTGTCGGATGTGTGAATTTCGCTAACGTAATCGACTCCGAAGCGATCGGACAATGCCTCACCCAATTGGATACGATGGGTGATGATGAGAACCCGCCGCCCTTGGTCGTGTGCTTTAGCAACTTCATGAGTTAACCACTCCGTTTTACCAGTTCCCTTGGGAGCTTTGAGGACAATCAGTTTTTCGCCTTCGGGTACAAGCAACTGACCGAGAAATCTTTGGTTGAGTATGATTGCTGGCGGGTAAGTCAGCAGGGTAAATAGCTTGATTTCCCATAGCTCCAACGTTTCGGTGGTGTTGTACAGTGCATGGAAAGCATCACAGCCTTGGGCAACGACAAAATCATCAACTCCCTTTTCGGTTCCTGGTAGGTCAATCACTCGTAGCTGGCAACCAGAGTTTATGAGCAATCGCCCCATACGAGTAATTGCTGTTCTTACTCTTTGAACAGTTTCGGGCTTAGTATCGTGGTCAAAGCAGATATTGACAGGTCTACCGGATGTGGCAAAATGCGCCAAGTCGGGGATGAGCAAAGGTTTACCAATGGCAGTCCCATACTCATCAGAGGGTGTACGGTAGCCAGCGTTTACTCCACTGATGGCGATCGCAGCATAACCAGCCGTCAACAAACAAGCGGCTTTCTTGGCTCCCTCGACAATCACAACTAGTACATTATTTTTCCAGACCCAATGCCAGAAACCACCGTGATGTTGCAGGTCTTGATCAGTGATTGGGATACCACAACGATTCGACACTTTTACCCAAATCTTGTTGGTGACGAAGAAGAACAAAGCCCTGGTCTGCTCTTTGTATGGATGCTCGTATTTAATATGTTTGTGAATTTTCTGCGGATCGCGCCTTGGCTTGTCTGGTTTGAAGCAGCCCCAGAGCATTTGTTGATAATCATTGAGTGGATCAACGCCACTACACCACCAACCCCCGTGTTCAATATGTTGGTATTTCTTCAAGTCTCTGTCTCGGAGTCGTCCGTCGTTGCGGCGGGAGATTTTGGGACTGTACAACAGATAATCGTAAGGCAATGTACCGGACAGCGACTGCACGTTTAGGGCAATCAATTCTTCGTCTACTCCACTGTTGAGCCATTCAGTTAAATGATTTGATTCGAGATTCATATCTCCTCCTATAAACGCATGGAAAAGTAAGCGATATCGAGTCATACCGCTTTGAAATACTCAAGAAATAGGCAGTGGTTAAAAAACCGTTACTCAAAGTTCAGGACTTGTTGTGATTACTTGTAAATAGAGCAGTAGTACACCTGAACTAAAGCACGAATATAATAAACTATTTTTATTTTTGGAAATTTGGTGAAAACTCAAAACATAGCAGGAATTCTCATTATGAGAATTGCTGGATGACATCGGGCAGCGATCTTTGCCGAGTAACCAGTGCGATCGCTTTTTACTCGGTGAGGAGTGCTGATTGATTGAAACCTAGACATATTGCTTTCTCCTGATGAGTGGGAGAATTTGAGGGCGTTGCTATTGTATATTTGGCTAGTTGCTTTAGTGTTGAAACAAAATGCGGAATGTTTAAGCTCAATCGTGAATAACTAAACAACCTAGTGTTCTCCTGTGGTGATCGCGGCTTTTAGGCGTGCAGTCGCTTTTAATTTTTTTACCACTACCCAAAAGCCATACTGAAAAATTTTTAGCTCTAGAAGGAAAAACAGTTACACTAACGAATGAATGCTTAAGCACATACCATCAAAGGGTGATCGCATCAGTGCTAGGCGACTCTTGCCTAGCTTTTGAAAATTCTCTAAGTTAGACGTGGCTATCCTTTGCAGAAGAGCTAGTTCAGGTAATTGCTCTAGCATTGCTCAAGCAACGTAAGCGTTTGCTGTTATTGGCAATCGCTTTTCTGTCGAATACCAGTCTAAGTTGGAGGAAAACCCGCATTTCTCACAAACTCAGAGAACCCGGGGGGCAAAAACTGCTAGAATGTATATATAATAAGCACTTCAGCTATTTTGAAATATGACTCGACCCGCAACGCGATCGATACCAAAGGAGTTCAG
>NZ_JAIVFR010000756.1 GCF_020829685.1 Nostoc sp. CHAB 5715
GGTTACTCACATCTGTTTCGTTCTTAGTATTCAGTGCATTTGATGAATTGCTAGCAATAAGGGCGTACCCTTGTACGCCCCCAGTATTTCCGATTGCACCAACTTTTTTACTTTCAAGATTCGTATTTGATACAGAACTCAAAAAGGTGAGAACAGGTATATTTCGGATAAAAAGGGTTGCCGCCTTACGTCCTCTAATGTTGTGAGGATGAATTTCTGTAATCACAGCATCCAAGGTTTGTTTCCCTGCTCTGGATTGGTACTCTCCCACCTTCACCACATCAGGGGCAGGTAATTTCTGGGAAGCTAGCGCATTTCCCTTGGTGGTTTGAGTGCAACCAACTGAGGGTATGCCCAAAGCAGCAATAGACAGGGCAACAATAATCCACAAATGTCTTTGATTCATGCGTCCGTTTTTTAAAGCGACTGTAGAATTTAAGTTTTATAATTCGCGGGATTCTTCACTTTGTGAAAGTGACTTCCCTCCTGAAAAACTCGAATTCGTTGCGTTTCCACTTTGTTATTTATAACTGCAACAGACTAGCACGAACCTTTTGGCTTGGGGATCAGGGTTTTAGCGTAATTCTTGGCAGCTTTCTTAATTTCAATTCCAATTTTCCGGGCGAAACCTTTCTCAAATGCGGACTTTGGCTATGTAACGCTTTTTTTGGCAAGTCCAAAATTTCTTAAAAAAACTTTACGCTTATTGCACGCTAAAGCAACGATACCCTATTCACATCGGTTCTAAAGGCTCGTCGCTACCCGTGTATTTTATATTACATCTATTTTGGCTATTTCCAATTAGAATTTAATATAACTTTAATTGAATGGCATCGGCATAAATACTTAAAATAACTTATTTAACGAAATCTTTATATTTTCCTATGAAGAAGTCGTGATCTGAGTTACATCTTAAATAATTATGTAAATTAATTTGAGTTTAATATCTTTTTTCAAAGGTTTTTCTACTTAGATTAATCATGACTTTTATTTTCCATGACTAGACTAAAAATAGTGATATATGTAACTTGACATCCTAGTAATACTGAGTATAAAAAAAAGGAATATACTCAACTTAATGTTTTTCAGGATGAATGATAAAAAAATTAAAAAATCTTTGCGATCGCTTGTAGCTCAAATCTGCAAAGTATCATAAAGCACAACTACCTTTTTTTAACCTAAGTACTTGCTCAAATATGATTTTTTAGAGCAAGATATCTGTTCAAAAATCTTTGCGGCTGTAGGGATGTACAGCTGTACCCCTACTATATATAGTAGGTATTTTGGGAAATCCTATCAGCCTGATGACAAACCAAGCACATCAAGGAGATTTAGAAATAAATCCATCGCCATTAAAAGCTGTTCTCAATGAGTTGCATTCCCAGTACAAGTCAGTCCGAGAGGGTGCAGTAACGAAATATATTGCAGAACTGGCAAAGGCAAACCCGGACTTGTTCAGCATTTGCATTGTGACAGTAGATGGTCAGGTTTACAAAGTTGGCGACTACGATCACCTCTTTACAATTCAGTCAATTTCCAAGGTGTTTGCTTATGGACTGGCCTTAGAAGATCATGGACTGGATTACGTTTTGACTAGAGTTGGCGTGGAACCGACGGGGGATGCATTCAACGCGATTGTTTTGGATGAGCAATCGAAGCGACCTTATAATCCAATGGTAAATGCAGGTGCGATCGCAACCACCAGCTTAATTAAAGGTTCCGGCCCCACCGAACGCCTCAACCGAATGCTGGATATGTTTCGGCGATATATTGGCCGCGATGTGTTCGTTGACATTTCAGTTTTTACCTCAGAACGCAGTACAGGGCATCGCAACCGCGCAATGGCGCATCTGATGCTCAACTTTGGCATGATTGACCGGAATATTGAAGAGTCGCTGGATCTTTATTTCCAGCAGTGTGCTGTGATGGTGAATTGCCAAGACTTAGCAGTGATGGCGGCTACCCTTGCTAACAGAGGTATTAACCCCATTACCAAAGAACAGGCGGTAGATAAGCGTTACATCAAAGATATTTTGAGTGTGATGTATACCTGCGGAATGTACAACTTTGCAGGTGAGTGGGCTTATAAAATTGGGATTCCGGCGAAAAGCGGGATTTGTGGTGGGATTATCGCCGTTGTACCCAATAAAATGGGCATTGGAGTTTTTTCGCCCCTGTTGGATGTACGCGGTAACAGTGTGCGGGGGGTGAAGGTGTGTGAAGAACTTTCCCAACGGTTAGGTTTACATCTATTTGATTGTTCAGGTGAAGAGGCGAAATTTCAATAAATTAGGACTTACGCATTGATAAGAAATACCAAATATGGATGGAGACTCTTGACGAGACAATCTCTAAAAGCTTGTTATGCACTGGCTTTTACCTTGAGTTTACACAAATGACAGATGTACGCTCCTACAGCCGATTCATTGAAAGCGACGGGAAACTCCATCCCCTCGTGGGTGGAGAGGGATAGTCGCCCTGTCGCTTGGGGCATAGGGCATAGGGCATTGGTAGCTTCTTCCCCATGCCCCATTCCCCATTACCCATGCCCAAAAACTCCACCCACAAGGGGATGGAGTTTTTCATGTGTGGCAAATGATTTTTATGCATATTTAATCTTGTTTGTCAATCTGTAATTTCTACAAAAATTTAGTTTTATTTTTTGAAAAACTTTGATGATTTGGCAAAGTTGCAGTAATCTTACTGTAATTAAGGAATATTTGTCGTAAGATTAAAAACATTTCAGAACAGATATTCTATGCTAATGGATCACTTTTCTCAGAAAATAACGAATTCTCAAGAGAGCATTTCACCGCAAACTCAACTTGGTCAGATGTGTGGTTCCAAGCAGCTATTTCGCGATCGCTATGAAATAGTGCAAATTTTAGGTAGAGGTGGTTTTGGGATCACGTTTTTAGCCAAAAATGCTGTATTACCTGGGAATCCTCTGTGTGTTATTAAACAACTTTGTCCGAAAGTGACTAATCCTCAAAGCTGGCAAAGGGCATGTAGGCGCTTTGAAAAAGAAGCAAGAACTTTGGGTCAACTCGGTAGTCATTCGCAAATTCCCATGCTATTAGACTACTTTCAGGCGAATGGAGAGTTTTTTTTAATTCAAGAATACGTACCGGGTTTGACTTTGGCACGAGAAGTCCGGCAAACTGGGGCTAAAAGTGAAGCCTCAGTTAAACAGTTTTTGCAAGAATTATTACCTGTATTACAGTATCTTCATAAACATCATGTGATTCATCGGGATATTAAGCCCCAGAATTTATTGCGGTGTGAGTATGACCGGCGAATAGTGCTGATTGATTTTGGAGCGGTGAAAGAGCTATTAGCTGATGCTTGTGAAAACTCTCGCAATCAAGTTGCAAACACCAACTTTATCGGAACTAGGGGATTTGCACCACCAGAACAGTTTTCTCTACGTCCAGTTTATGCCAGTGATATTTATGCACTGGGTATAACTTGTATTTTTATGTTGACTGCTAAAAGTCCTTTAGAATTTGACTACGACGCAAATACTGGTGAAATATGCTGGCGAAAAGAAGTAAATATTAGCAACAGTTTCGCCCAGATTTTAGGGAAAATGGTAAAAATTTCGTTAAATGATCGGTTTAAAACTGCCGATGAAGTGATAAAAGCTTTAGGCCATGAAAGCTATTTGCCTACTTTGGCTGACTGTCTAACTACCCAAAAATTAAATAATAAAAGTATTGCACAACACGGAAATTCTAAAGGACTTTTAG
>NZ_JAIVFR010000757.1 GCF_020829685.1 Nostoc sp. CHAB 5715
TCTGAACTCCTTTGGTATCGATCGCGTTGCGGGTCGAGTCATATTTCAAAATAGCTGAAGTGCTTATTATATATACATTCTAGCAGTTTTTGCCCCCCGGGTTCTCTGAGTTTGTGAGAAATGCGGGATAAGGTATATTTAGCAAAAAGACGCAAAGAATTTCTTTGCGTCTGTGGCGTGAGATTTAGAAGTGGAAATTCTCACTGTTAGAATTCTCCATCTACTTAAAATTGCTCCCGCCAGCACCAGCTTAAAAGTGTGCCACCTGCCACCAGCTTAACTATTTCCAGTACCCAATAACTGCCGTGCAGTATATTCATTGTCGATGGAATAGCAGCAGCAGCTTCAAATAGGTTAAGTTGAACTCCTATAGCGCACATTTGCGGAGTTAAAAAATAGGTGTCAAGCACAGCTATAGTTAGCAGCAGCACAGATAAAACAATACTGCCAATACTCCAGTGATATCGGGTTTTGCTCAAAGCTAGTGCCCCAGTCAGGACTACAGCAGCAGATAATAATTCCATCCGATTGAAGTTCCAAAAAATCGTATAGCCTGCTGTCGTAAAACCAGCTTGGCTCATCATGCCAGAAAGATAAAGGCTAGGCATAATTACCCAGTCTAAAACTAGACTAGCACTGAGCCAAAAGCCCAAAGTCAATATGATGCCGGTTTGCCAAATTGGTCGCTTGAATTCAAAGTTAGAAATAGCAGTCATAAAATAATTGCGTGTGTTTATATTCTTAGTTTGTAACTTTACTAGCAGTTTGACAAGAAATATCAATTAACCTTTACAAAGCGATCGCTCTTAATAATTATGAACTCAATCCCAAGATTTTTTAAACTAAGTTGAGAAATATTAAGATTTTTTAAAAAGTAATTTATTTAAATAAATTTTGTCTGTAATAAATACTCAATTTTTTATATCGAAAGTAAGCGATCGCGCCAACTGGAATGATGAATAATAGGTTGAAGTTTAAATTGATACAGAGACAGTTTGCCAAAATCTTTAACTTGTTACAGCCTTCCGCCTTCTCATGTTGGTTTTCAAAAGTTTGTGGTTTACTGAACATTATCTGTTTTATACGCAGACATGAGTAATACAAAGTTGTCTTTAATCGTATTATTTGCTCAAGAGCCAGTCTAGTTGAGATTTTGATTCTAAATAAGATTAATTTTGGCAGTTGTTTTCATATCACATTCAAATAAATTAATTCCAGCCTTGTATAGAATATCTATCTTTAGACATAATTTTTAAAAAGTATTTTGTTATCCAGTACACTTCGCATGGTGGATTGACTTAAATCTATTTACATATGTTATGATTTTTATGGTTCTAATGTTATGATTTGTGTTGTAATTTTAATTTACCATTTGGTAAGTTATTTGCTAAATTAAGCTAAAATAACTTAATTTAGAATTTTCAAGACAATTCAAGCAAACTTAGAAATTTTTAACACACAACCGTTCCTTAAATAAAATTAAAGTTTTGTTACTAGTAACTCAGATATCTTTAAATTTTGAATTTTCAGGAGTTACTGAGGTAGGTATGTTGAATACTGAGCAGTAACTTGATTGAATGAAAAAGGAATTCCATTGTCATTCTGAATAGAGTGTAGTGAGTCATATTTGTTTTTAACCATTTTATGGTTTGAGACTAATGCTAAAAAACAGTTAGCTGAGGATTAATCATGCCTGTGATATCAAATGTCAGCCTGGAGATAGAAAATATGAGTAGTTTACTAAGATAGGACTTTTACAAAGTCTAATGGTCGGAAGTTGCTAGAGAGAAACATAGTGGAGTTAATAAAATTCAAATAAACTTCCTAAAAGTCCACTGATATTCTGAAGCAAATAGAATGTAGCGAGTTTAGCGATATAAGGTTTGATACTAATGCTAAAAAACAGCGAATTAACGATTAATCAAGGTTCCAATCTCAAATTGAAGCTAGGAGATAAACGATACGATCAGTTTTCTAGGCTAGAATTTTTGCGGAATCGTACAGTTGGAAAGCCACTAAAGTTAAACATAGTGGAATAAATCTCAATTAAGATAAACTTTCCTCTCACTAAAGTCAATAATCCCGAAACAAAGAGTGCAAGTATTATGGAAAAATCTTGCTAGTGGGACTAGTTTAAAGGCTAGCTTAAATTAGAGATTAGCCCACCTACAGAATTTACTCCAATGAATAGTGTTGTTTAATAACATTGCCAGTCAGAAATATAAGTAAGCTTTTTTATTGAAAGCTTATTTAATTGTGTCTTTAATCTCAAACGATAAAGAGCATTATATACTGCTGGTATACATTAGGGTAAATCGGAATTATTACCGAAATATCACATTTTTTTAATTGGAATAAGGTCAACACACATGAATAAAGTTCAAGCAACATTTGAAGCTACTGAAGCTGCGTTTCACGTGCAAGGTTACGAAAAAATCGATTTTAGTCTTGTCTATGTGAACGGTGCATTTGATATTAAAAACAGAGAAATAGCAGATAGCTATGCAAAATTTGGTCGCTGTCTGACTGTAATTGATGCCAATGTCCATGAACTTTATGGCGAGCAGATCAGGTCATATTTTAGACACTATGACATTGAACTAACAGTATTTCCCATCATCATTACAGAGCCAGCTAAAACCCTTGCAACTTTTGAAAAAATTGTTGACGCTTTTTCTGACTTTGGCTTAGTTCGTAAGGAACCAGTCTTAGTCGTCGGTGGTGGTCTAATTACTGATGTAGCTGGGTTTGCTTGTGCTTCTTATCGTCGCAAGAGTAACTACATTCGCATTCCTACCACTTTGATTGGTTTAATCGATGCAGGTGTAGCGATTAAGGTAGCAGTTAATCATCGCAAGTTGAAAAATCGCTTGGGAGCATATCATGCACCTTTGAAAGTGATCCTGGATTTCTCATTTTTGAAGACCTTGCCAACGGCTCAAGTTCGTAATGGGATGGCAGAGTTAGTGAAAATTGCTGTAGTTGCTAATTCTGAAGTCTTTGAACTGCTATACGAATATGGCGAAGAACTGCTTTCCACTCACTTTGGACACGTGAATGGGACACCGGAACTCAAAGAGATTGCCCATAAACTCAACTACGAGGCAATCAAAACCATGTTGGAGTTAGAGACTCCTAACTTGCATGAAATAGACCTCGATCGCGTCATTGCCTACGGTCACACTTGGAGTCCTACCCTAGAATTAGCACCTCACATACCCCTGTATCATGGTCACGCGGTCAATATAGATATGGCTTTGTCTGCAACCATTGCAGCACAACGGGGCTATATTCCAACAGCGGAGCGCGATCGCATCCTAGACTTAATGAGTCGTATCGGTTTATCACTCGATCATCCTCTATTAGATGGGGATTTGCTCTGGTATGCTACCCAGTCTATTAGCCTGACACGAGACGGCAAACAACGTGCAGCCATGCCTCGGCCTATTGGTGAGTGCTTCTTTGTCAACGATCTGACTCGTGAAGAACTGGATGCTGCCTTAGCTGAACACAAACGTCTTTGTGCTAAATACCCTCGTGGTGGCGAAGGGATTGATGCCTACATTGAAACTCAAGAAGCTCAACTCTTGGGGGTGTGAAGATATGACGAGTGTTTTAGGACGAGAGACTGCTAGACCAATAACGCCACACAGCATCTTAGTAGCCCAGCTACAGCAAACCCTCAAATTAGCACAAGAAAGCAACATTCCCATAGAGATATTAGATTCTCTGCGGCAGGGAGTTCAATT
>NZ_JAIVFR010000758.1 GCF_020829685.1 Nostoc sp. CHAB 5715
TCTAGTAACAGCGCAAAAGCGAGATGAAGCCACCTTTCAGCTTGCATTGGTACATCGCGCACAAAATCAACCAGAATTAGCTGTGCCGTTGTTGATTCAAATAATTAAGAGTCAAAACCCGACGCGAGATTTAGGTAAGAAAGCCTATAGACAGTTATTTGAATTGGGTTTTGTTGATTCTCCCTATCCCAGAGAAGGTGGTGCTTCATCTTCCTCATCCCCAAAAAAATAAATTAAATTTTTCTTGTCTGTTTTCCCCCTCTCCCTCATCTCCCTCATCTCCCTCATCTCCCTCATCTCCCTCATCTCTTCGTTGAGTAGCGATTTTGTCTACGGTTCGTTAAAAAGAAAGTGACTCTGAAACTCAGAGCCACCCTTAAAACTGTATTCTGAAACTTTTTAACTTTTCACAATATCCTGGTATAAATGTGTGAAAATTTACTTCTTAGCTTCAGCAATGGGTACCCATTCAGTGTGGAAAGTTCCGGGCTTATCAAGACGCAGGTAGGTATGTGCGCCGAAGTAGTCGCGTTGTGCTTGAGTTAGATTTTGAGGTAAGCGATCGCGGCGATAGCTGTCAAAATAATCCAAGGATGCGCTAAATGCGGGTACTGGAATTCCCAGTGTTGCAGCTGTCGCAATCACTTCCCGCCAAGCAGTCTGTCTGTCAAGAATTGTCTGCTTAAATTCGGGAGCTAACAGCAGGTTAGGCAAAGCTGGATTTTCGCTAAAAGCCTTCTTAATCTTATTCAAAAAGCGAGCGCGAATAATACAACCACCTTTCCAAATCCGCGCCATTTCGCCCAGATCCAAATTCCAGTTATATGTTTTTGAAGCGGTGGATAGCAACGCCATGCCTTGAGAATAAGAACAGATTTTTGAGCAATAGAGAGCATCGCGTACTTTGTTGATAAAGTCCTTGGTTTGCCCGTCATACTTGCCACTGGGGCCTGTTAGAACTTTAGATGCTGCAACCCGCTCCTCTTTAATCGAAGAGATAATCCGGGCATTAACTGCTGCTGTAATTGTGGGAATAGAGACTCCCAATTCCAAGGCAGTTTGTACAGTCCAGCGTCCAGTTCCCTTTTGACCTGCTGCGTCAACAATCAAATCCACCAGGGGTTTATTTGTTTCTGGGTCAAGATATGGGAAGATATTCTTCGTAATCTCAATCAAAAATGAATCGAGTTCATCGGTGGTGTTCCATTCAGCAAACACCTCATGTAGCTGATTATGGTCTAATCCAGCAGCACTTTTGAGCAAGTCGTAGGCTTCAGCAATTAGCTGCATGTCGCCGTACTCAATGCCGTTGTGTACCATTTTGACATAGTGACCAGAACCACCAGGGCCAATGTAGGTTACACAAGGGCCATCATCGACTTGGGCAGCAATTTTGTTGAAAATTGGCGATAGAAACTCGTAAGAGCTTGTTGTACCTCCAGGCATCAGAGATGGGCCGTTCAGCGCCCCTTCTTCACCGCCACTGACACCCATACCAAGATACCGAAGCCCAGTAGGTTCTAATTCCTGAGTGCGTCGTTCCGTATCTTCAAACCAAGAGTTGCCACCGTCGATAATGATATCGCCTTCTTCCAACAAGGGTTTGAGTTGAGCAATCACCGCATCCACTGGCTTACCAGCTTGCACCATTACTAGAATTTTGCGGGGACGTTCCAATGAGGCGACAAAATCTTCCAGGTTAAAAGCGGCTTTGACGTTCCGTCCTGGGGCACGCTGCGCCATAAACGCATCCGTTTTTTCTCGGGAGCGGTTGTAAACTGCAATTGGGAAGCCATTGCGCTCCACGTTTAGAGCGATGTTCTCACCCATAACGGCTAATCCAATCACACCAAAGCTTTGTAGTGTCATAAAAAATTTCTGGCTAACTCTTGCAGATCCTTTTACTTTAAGGGTAGTCCGATATTTTCCCTTCTCTCCTAAAGAAGACCTTAAGAGTTAATATAAATGACAAAAATCCACAACTAACACGGATAATTAATTTTAATTTGTATCTAAATCAACAATTGACTTGCAAAATTTGCAAAATTTAAATAGTCAAAGGACGCAGTAAGGAGTAACCAAATAATGCTGGCATTTGTCCTAGCTTTGGTGGTCGGTTTTGGTAGTTTAGCCATTTACATAGCAGCTTTCTTTTTTCCAGAAATCCACCGCAAGAATGACTTTATCTGGAGTGGTATAGGACTTTTCTACGCCTTAGTTTTATGGGTGTTTGCACCACGCATTACTGGAGGTTTGTTGCTGGGTCACGTGGCTAGTGTGGCTCTTTTGGTTTGGTTTGGCTGGCAAACTCTATCATTACGTCGCCAACTGACTCCACAGCCACAACAAACCCAAGTACCCAGTCCTGAGACAGTGAAAACTGGTATTCAGGAACAGGTAAATAAGTTCTCCCTTCAGGAACGGCTGGGTCAGTTGCAAAAAAGTCTTGGTAGCACCTTCAGTGGCGTGAAAGATAAGGTGCAACAGACTGTGAGTAAAAAAACACCCACAACCCCCAAACCTGAAGACATTACCTCTGTTCTGGTAGAGAAACCTACTGTTGATATTATCGACAAAACTACTGTCACACCAGAAAAACCAGCAGAGGAGACAGTTACTACTGACACCCAAGCCAAAACCGAGAGTGTACCGGAAGCGATTCCACCACATCCCCCATCTCCGGAATTGGTGGAAGCAGCGCAAGCAGATTTTGAAATTGAGGAGAAGCAACCGATTCCCGTAGAAGAAATTGCGCCGGATGCGGTACTCGCTCCCCCGACGGAAACGCCACCGGAAGCAATACCGCCGAATCAAGCTAGTTGAATGCAGTGAAACCCAACGTTAACCTAATATGATGTTGGGTTTCACTATTTCCATCACGCTATTTTAGTTTACGGCTAATTTCAAACACTAATTCAGAACGATAGAAGCACACATCAAACGCTAAAAAGAAATTCATGTGTCCTAAAATCAATGGGGCGTTTCTATCTCTTGTCCAAGCAAAAGCTAGTTCTACTGTCGGAAATTGCTCAACATTTGCTATCAACACCAATGCCCTCGCCTCAAACCTAGCCAAATTACCACCCAATGGAACAGAGAGTCTTTGACGTTCCCAAACTGCTCCCAGCCTTAACCCGATTTCGTAGGGCAATACGTTGACAGTAGAACCAGTATCTAGCAAGCCTGATACATTTACAGAGCGATCCTGATAAGTCAGAATTAGGGGTAGATAAGGCAGCCCACTTAATGCACCGAGTTCTGGATTTACCTCAGTAAATGCCAATCTAACTTTATCAACCATGTGTTGCCGCTTCTTCTGCTAATGCCTTAGCTAAAACAGCAGCAGCTTCAAAAGAATCATATAAATCAAGACTTGCTACTTTGTCCTGAGCATCCAATGGAACTAAACTCGATTCCTTCAACAATTCGGCTGCCAGGAAATGTATTAGTAAGAGTTTATCAGTGTGAGATAATTCTTTAACTAGCGGTATGAGTTCGGCAAGAAGCATAAGTTAAGGCTTTAATGAATTTAAATAAATTTTAGAGCATAGTTTGGGAAATGCTCTTAACTAACTAGGGATAAAAATTATGAACATCCAACTTAAAGAGACTATCGTCTTGTATAGGAATCGTATTTGATTTTTGAAATTATTTACGTAGGCGGGGAGTGGGGAGTAGGGAGTAGGGAATAAGGAATTAGGCTTTTCGAGTTGTACCGAGCTTTTTCAGAAATCAAATATTAGTCCTA
>NZ_JAIVFR010000759.1 GCF_020829685.1 Nostoc sp. CHAB 5715
TTAGATAGTCTCATCCAAATGATTTGCCGACAATTCTAACTGTGTCAATTGTGAAACTTCTGACCAGTAATCTTCAGTTCCTTCAACAAGCATCTCAGTGTGAGGTGAAGTAGAAGAAACTGGTAAGTTATTGGCTGGTGAAGCTACAGAATCTATTGTCCAAGAAGTGGAGGTAGTTGTAGGAGGATTAATTTCTGCTTCCAACTGCTCCTTTTGTGGATTTTCTAATTCCTCATCGTCTTCTAGGATTGTTGCTAAAGTCTCCCAGATAGGTGCATCACTCTGATTACTATCCACATTCGTTTTCGCCGCAGGTGGTGGAGATGCAGATGCAGGCTGGGAGGTGAAAAACATTTGGATGAGACTATCTAATTGCTGATCTAAATTTGATGACCCTGAAGTTGAAACAGCTTCTGGTGTCTCTAGGGAATCCTCAATTTTGGGAGAAGGCCCCGATTCTGCTGGTGTTGGAGGATTTTGCTTAACTGACCAGTTCCAAGAAGATGATGGCGTCGGAGTTGGTTCATTTCTTTGGAATGGGATTGGTGCTGACGGTTCGCCCCAAGAATTATCTAGATCATCACTCAAGGATTCTGGTTCTGCTGACCAAGGTTGAATTGGCTGGGCGTTAGGAAATAAAGATCGAGCTTTTCTAGAGAATCTTCCTTGCCCACTAGTTATGTCTTTGGGATGTTTTGCAGTATCTTCTAGGGAGTCATAGTTAGGAACAGATGTATCTAGGCATTTTTCCAAAGCTGCTTTATATTGCAGCGTCTGGCGTTGTTGTCGCATCAGTCTAGTACGTAACTCCCGACAAACAGTTTCTGATTGCAATAACTGCTGAGACTGTTCGCTGCTATTGGTGTGTAGCAACGTACATTCTCGCTCTAACTGGGCAAGGCGTTGTTGGCTGATTTGTAGCTGTGCTTTATAACTTTCGGTGAGAATTTCCTGGTGTTGAACAGTTTGTACAGCAGTTTCTAATTGTTGAAATAAAGATTTTATCTGTTCTTGAGCCGCAGCCAGTTCTTTTGCGTGTTGGTTGAGCATCGACTCAGCAACGCTAGAACGCGTTTTCTGCCACTGCAAAACCTTTTCTGACTCAGCTAGGTTGTCTTTTAGCTGCTCTACTTGTTCATACAAGTTATTGTTAGCCGCACGCAATTCTTCGTTCAATGCCAGCAGGTTCTGAAATTCCGAGTCAATAAGTGCTTGTTTGCCGCTTTCAGGCTCTGCAACCCAGTCCTGCTGGGTGGTATCTTTTGAAAATTTTGTATCTTCAGCTGGCATGAGGAGTGGCAGTTTGCTGACTGTCATATTGTCATTAGGCACAACTGAGTAAAAGGGACAACTCGCCTGCTCCGATTGTGGCGAATTAGCAGAATTTAAGGATTCCATCACAGCCCCCTTGTTTGAGGTGTTAGCTTCATTCATCACTCTTGACTCACCTGCTTAAAAATATTCAGCAGTGCTGGCATTAGCATTGCTTATCAACTCTGTCTAATCAGGGTTTGCTCTAGAAGCTAAGTTTAACTCTCTCCAAGCACCAGCAATTAATCATCAATTGGTGTTCCCCATTTTGGATCTAGACTGATGCCGTTATAACACTATGATGCTCTTTCCCGTCAAGAAGAGACGGAGGGGATGGCGGGAGAAGGGGGATGAGGGAGATGAGGAGAGAAGTCTGAGCGCCGGCTACCCTGCGGGAACGCCAAAGGCGAACCGACGTTGGCGCAGGGTAGCTGTAGCGAAAAGTGTATCGCGTCGTTTTCCGCCGTAGACGCTTTGCGGCTTGCCGCAGGCATCTGTTAGCGAAGCGTTAGCGACGCAGGAGCGTCACTTTTCAAGACAGGCATCAGAACTTCGGAGGGACAAGGAGAAATTTACTCCTATGTCTTGCCTCTTTAGGGATAGGGAGGAGAGAGGGGAAATCTCATACTTGAAAGCTAAACCATTGGCTGATGAAGTTTTTCTACATGAAAAAACTGCATTATTATACACTTTATCATCTGTAATGGCATCTGTCTTAAGATATAAATAAACAAATGCCTCCTTCAATACATTTTTATTTCGATATAATTCTGTAATTCTGGGCGATCGCGAACATTTTTCTCAACTTGACAACTTTGTATTATGTTTGTAGTATAAGAGTATTGAACTAAATAATCTAACTTACCAATCAGTTTACGTGCGGCATCGCTCGTCAGCGAATACAATCTGTAAATATTAGACAAAAAGCTAAAAATAACAAGAGGAAAAGTTTTTTTTATCCTTAAAAAAGGGTTTTATATTACAGCCATGATTTATATATTGGGAGGTTAGACCGCCTGATTTTAAGCGGATTTTAAACCTAATTTAAATTAGTTAATATTGCTAAAATTAGTTAACGGTTGCTTAATAATCGCATCTATTTATTATTTATTTAATATATCTATTTAACATATATAGCAGTCCTAAATAATTCGTGAAAATCTCTCTTTCTTATCTCTCTGTGTTCTCTGTGTCTCTGTGGTTCGATTAAAAAAAGTATTTTTCACAAATCAGATAGGACTGCTATAGCAGTTCCCACATAAGTATAAAAATAAATAATTTAGCACAAATGAACACAGTAGGGGCGCACAGCTGTTATTGGTGTTAAATTGAGCTTCAAATGCTCATGTAGTCAGTGTTTTGGTAGTGGCATGGCAAGACTGAAATGGTGTAATAGCCAAAGGCTCGTAGTAGAGCTTTAGCCTGAAAAAACCATAAATATAATGTACTTTAGCCAACCCACGCCACTACAAGAGAGCCAAAGTCTAGATTTTCAAATTAAGTTGACACGTATGCACAGCTAGCTGTGCGCCCATACTGTGTAATAAATTTAGAGTTTTTCTAAAATCTATTTTTTTTCAAAAGAGGTGAGCTATGAGTATTTTTAAAGTTGAAGTTGTCAAAATCAACAGCATTAATCCTCATCCCAATGCTGATAGGCTAGATATTGCCTCTATTGAAGATATGGCGTATCAAGTAATTATAGTCAAAGGTCACTTTCACCCTGGAGATTTAGCTTTTTACTTTCCTATTGATAGTGTTATTCCAGAAAAGTTTTTGGATGAGTTTAGTATTCGTAACTACTACTCAAAAAAACTGCGTGCTGCCAAACTTCGCGGAATTTTTTCTGAGGGTTTGCTTATTCCCGTTGGTAATAACTTTATGGGAAATGTCGGAGACGACTACACGGAGTATTTTGGTGTAACAAAGTACGAATATCCAATTCCTCAAGGGATGAGTGGGGAAGTAGAAAGTTTTATTGGACATTACAAATTCCCCAGTCCAGAAAACCTGAAACGTTACAAAAATATACTAATTGAAGGTGAAGAAGTTGTTGTAACAGAGAAGTTGCACGGAACTAACTTCACTGTCTTAGTTGATGCTGATGGCACAACTAAAATTGGCAGCCATAATTACTTCTGGAAAAACAGCGAAGTAAACAAAAAATTAGTTTATATTCGTGCTTACAACGAAAACGAAGCTTTCCAGAAACTTCCGCCAGGAACTCAGATTTTTGGGGAAATTTACGGCGTACAAGATATCAAATATGGCTTGAATAATGGCAATATTGGAATTGCTATATTTGCTGTGGTTTCGACCCGTAGTGATTCCGCTGTGGGCGATCGCACTTGCGATTGTATTTAAACTAATCGCCTGGATTTCAACCCTCACAATTCAAGTGCCGATTCAGGTTCAACTCAGCAACGACGG
>NZ_JAIVFR010000075.1 GCF_020829685.1 Nostoc sp. CHAB 5715
AGGTAACTATCAAAGACGTTGACGATGATGAATTTGCGTTCGCTTTTAGCGTTGGCGAAGCCATCGTTGATTTCATCAAATCTGAAAGCGACGGCGTGACCATCGTCATCGGTGAGAAGGAATACGAGGACGAGGAGGAATCTAATTGAAAAAGCGATCGCCTACCGTCCTCAGGAGCGATTGCCTACATAAGCGTATTGAATATTAAGGAAATTTTACCAATGTCAAAACCAATCGGACATTTTACTAGTTACACCATAAACGACGGCTCTTTAGTGGAATCCCTGCAAGAAGAGTACGGTAGTACCTTTGAGCGCATGACCAAGCACGAAAAGCTGTTTTTAATTTCTGCTATTGCAGCCCAGTTGTGTGACGGGTGTCCCGGCAGATGCCGTGATCAGATTTACGTAGTCGGACATCAGATTAATAGCTCGTTGCCAAAAAATGACAGAGAAGGATTGCTTGAAGCGCTGATTAATCAAGTTCGATGGGGTCGCAGTCTAACTGAAACGGAGGTATTGCATAATAAATAATCATTCTTGTGTAGAGATGTCCGAATTTATCAAGTAAACACACCAGCATTCAAAAGCTTGGCAATTCTTGCTGGTGTTTTTTTACACAATTAGGAATTTAGAATTATGACTTACCGCGACAGTCTCAAACCGTGGGCAATTTTTGAATATCTGCCCGATGGTGAAAGCGAATGCGTTTATCGATTTCGTACCCGCACTGAAGCGGATGCTTTTACAACTCTTCTTCGTCAGGGAGGTAGGAACTTTGAGGTAGTTTTCGACCAACCGAAACCCCAGAAAATCAAAGGATAGCTGATAGGAGTGCGATCGCGATCCATGAGGTAACGCGATCGCTGTGTCGATTCCAACATTCAAACCTGTACAAATCCAAAATATCACATAAGTATGAAAGTCAAAACCATCACTTATAAGCGGATTTTTAATCTGGGAAACTACGAATCCATACATCTAGAATGGACAGCCGAAATAAATGACGAAGATCCTCTTATTGCTGCTTCTGAATTGATGCAATTTGTAGAGACAAAGGTTAGGGAGCTTTCCAGAGCTAATACTTGATGCCAAAGACCTGAGAAAGGAAATCAAGGAACTTAAACAGGAACTTGAACAGCTAAAAGCCCAAAAAGATAAATTGACTCTTGTGGAGCCTGATTCGGATGATATCCCTTTTGATCCGCAACAGCCTCAGTCAAATGATGCTATTGAGGATGAGAACAAGTATTTTTAGGGAGCTTTGATTATGACCAAACACGACACTTGGGTAAAACTCAAACCCGGTAATCCTTACGAGCCAATCTTAGATTTATTTCCAGACGGCATGATACCCATGCGCGATCCATTCGCCCTGGAGCGAGTGACCACAGATAACGGTGATGTGCTTGCCCTGTGGATTGTTGATATGGAGCGCCTTAGCAGTTTTCAGTACCAAGCCTTATCCCAAATTATCGCAATTCACCGGAACACCGATCCGCTTGAAGTTGCAACCGAGGCAACCTTAAAAGGTGGCTTTGCCATCAATAGCGAGTGGGTTGAATCTATAAAATGTTGGGTCGAAGGATTCGAGCGTGGTAGAGAACTTGCTGATTTTTTAGAAACAGCACCGCCACAAGGAACTAGCGAAGGGAAGAGAGCATTTTGGGAATTTTACTCTCATCAGCATGAACGATGGATTGAGGGGAATCAGGAGCCGAGGCCAATTAATTCTATTGAAGATATTCATCCATCACTACGTACAGATGAACTCGAACGATTAATCAAAATGCATCAAGTCGAGAGCGCGATCGCTGCTGGTAATTACTCAGTATTGGACGTTTTAACTGGACAGGCAATGGTTGATGCTCTTAACATTATTGACCCAGAAAACACATATTCATTAGTTGGTGATGATGACGAATTTGAGGATGATGAAATTTATGAATAATTTAAACATCTCTCAACCAGATCCAGAATGGGACTATTACGAAGCCTGGCAATTATTGCACGATATCAAAAATAAAATTGATGCTGCATTAAAGGTTATCTCTGGTGAAGAACGTGCAGGCTATGCAAGCGATGAAAAGCTTAAGGAAATACTAGAGCCAGCTTTAGAACAACTAGAAAATGTTATCAAAAATAACTTTTCTATTTAGATGACTATTAGCAAACCCGCCTGATGAATCGCAAGAAAGTAATTGCGATCGCGCTACGGCGCGGGCTACCTGACACAGTAGCCGAAACGTTGGTAACAAGCCACCGTCGCGGGTTGTGTCCAAAGCACCCGCCCCACTGTTTCTAGGAAGTGGGGCGTTAGTAAGGAATCGCACACCTATATTTTGGGGTGTTGTATTCTTCAAGCGCACCTTTCCTAGAGCTACCGGGTCAAACCCAGCGTTAAGAGTGAATCGCGCCCCAAATTATGGTGGGGTGTTAGGGGATTCAAGCGTACAAACTGGGCTTTCAAATGATTCGTGGTAGGAACACGAATTTTAAATACCCCCAATTAGTAAACAGAACCATGACAATTGAATCGATTAGATCCTTGGGAATTGATGTTAGTAAGTCAAGCGTAACTTGTCATATTTTAACACAATATCCCGTAGGTGGCTTGAAGACCTATTGGCAAAAAAGCCGAACTAAAGCGTCGAGTTTATTCCCCGCTTTCTACTCTAGTCCCAAGCCAAAAAGCAAGCAAAAATCAGCTTTTGATTTTGCTGATTACGTAATAGAGAATAAACCTGATGTGGCGATTCTTGAGCCAACAGGGAATCATTACTCAAGGCTTTGGGCGAGAATCCTGAAAGCTTAGAAATTAAAATTCTTTGGGTTGGTCATATTGAGTTACGCCGCTACCGTGGCGGAAAAAACTTACCAAATAAATCTGATGCGGCTGATGCTTTAGCTATGGCTGCTTACGGTGTAGATTAAGAAAATTATCTAGAATCTGGTGAACTTAACCCACGTCAGTTTCTAATGCACCGTCCGCAGATCATTGATGAACTGCGCGAACTAGTTCAGCAACTCGAACACCTTAACCGCGTTCAGTCACCGATCGTTAACTACACTCGCCAAAACCTAGCTTGGCAGTTCCCAGAAAAAGCCCACAGTAAAACTGAAAGCACTAAGTTAGGCAATGTTCCGCCTCTATGGGGTTGGCTTTCAGAAAGAAAATTGGAGGTACACCCACCAAGTTACAAATCGATAGAAAGAATTTATCAACAATCGGCGGCGGTGCAATTTGGGCTAGAGATAGATCCAACTGTCCGGCTGCACGCTGGCTGGCTTTGCGACATCGACATCGAGGAGCAGCGACTAGAAATTAAACTCAAGTCGCTGGTCAATGATGAACAGTTCAAAGCCTATAACCAGATTTTCGACCAGTTTAATTTTGGGTTGAGAATTCGCGCTCGGCTGCTGAGTCGGATTTATCCGTTTGAAGCGTTTCTAAGCAATGGTAAACAGTTGATTGAGCGAGAGGTGAGGGAAGTTAAGAAAAAACAAGTCACCCGCGAAAATGGTAAATCTGTGGTGAAATTTCTACCTGGTGATGTTAAACGGGTTAAACGTAACCGTTCGCGTGATGCTTTTAAACTTAGGCTGGGTATGGGAACCGTTCTCGAACAGTCTGGAGATAAGTTAGTTGAGAAAGGAGCCGGCAGTGCGCTCTGTCGGATGAACTTCTGGCAGCACGTAATCACGAAAATTGAGGTTGATGGGCGGCTGCCGGATAATCCGATAGGTGAGGAAATTCAGAAATACAAGGAAACGCTCAAAAAGAATGTTGACGGTTCTGGCAAGCAACTACTCAACGGTAAGCACTTGCAAAATAAGCTGATGTCTAAGGTTGCAAATCTTTTGTTTCGGGAGTTATCAAGAGCGATCACGGTTAAGTTATCCACTGAGTAATTAAAATTTTCCCCTTAAAACTCTAAACTGTTGAAAGGTTGTTCAAATCCCTCAATAGTTTAGAGTGAAGAATAATGGCAGATTGGCAAAAAATTACAGGTGGCATCACAGCACCAAGGGGGTATCAAGCGGCGGGAATTACCGCAGGGTTGAAACCTTCGGGGTTGCCAGATTTAGCTTTGATATTCTCAGAGGTGGAAGCGATCGCAGCTGGTGTGTTCACCACTAGCCAAGTTAAAGCTGCCTGCGTAGAATATTGTCGCCAACGCTTACAAGCTAAACAGAGCGCTCGTGCCATCCTTTGCAACGCTGGACAAGCAAACGCCGCTACAGGAACTCAAGGCTACCTTGATACTTTAGAATCTGCTATGGCAGTAGGCCAAGCACTAAACATTCCATCTGAATCTGTGTTAGTGGCTTCCACTGGCGTGATTGGTCAAAGAATTAAGATGGATGCTTTGCGAAGTGGGATTCCCAAGGTAGTAGCAGCACTATCAGAAACAGGCTCAGATGCAGCAGCTGAGGCGATTATCACTACAGACTTGGTAACTAAATCTATTGCCCTAGAGACAACTATAAGCGATGCCTCCGGTGGGCTGCGCCAACGCCCAGTACGAATTGGCGGCATTGCCAAGGGTTCCGGTATGATTCACCCCAACATGGCAACCATGCTGGCATTTGTTACTTGTGATGCCGTGGTTTCGCCTCACCTTTGGCAACAGATGTTAGCAAGGGCAGCTGATAGAAGCTTTAATTCCATTACCGTGGATGGCGATACCAGCACCAACGACAGCTTAATCGCCTTGGCAAACGGTCAATCTCGTACCCCAGCAATTACAGAATGGGGCGCAGAAGCAGAGAAATTAGAGGCGATGTTAACAGCAGTTTGTCAGCATTTAGCTAAAGCGATCGCTCGTGATGGTGAAGGCGCAACCTGTCTAATTGAAGTCGAAGTAACAGGGGCCTATGATGAAATTTCAGCCCGACAAATAGCCAAAACCATCGCTGGTTCATCCTTAGTTAAATCTGCAATCTTTGGGCATGACCCTAACTGGGGACGCATCGCCGCCGCCGCTGGACGTGCAGGTGTTCCCTTTGACCAAGAAAACCTGCAAATTAAGCTAGGGGATTTCTCAATGTTGGAAAATGGGCAACCTCTACAATTTGAGCGTGCAGCAGCGAGTGCTTATTTGAAAAAAGCAGCCGCGGGTGCTTATCTCCAACAGGATACTGTATTAATCTCCGTTAACGTTGGCAATGGTCATGGTTCAGGTAAAGCTTGGGGTTGTGATTTGAGTTATGACTACGTGAGGATTAACGCCGAATACACTACCTGAACTACTCACGGCGTTGCAGAGAAAGCGGGATGATTTAGAGTGTTCCAAGAAATAAATGATCCAAAACCTGTCATTGCGAGCGCAACGAAGTGTAGCGTTCGCGGAGCGTCTCGTAGAGAAGCAATCGCAATATCTTGGGATTGCTTCATTCCGCTTTGCTCCATTCGCAATGACAATTTGGCACTTTTTTACTTGGACAGGACTTACGCAAAAATCGCCGAAAGGCTTAATTTATCGAACCGCCCTTCGGGTTCACCAGTCGCCTACGGCGGGAAACCCGCCTACAGCGCTGGTTCACCAAGACGCCAAGAACGCCAAGAATTCGTAGAGCGTGCGTAAGTCCTATTGGAGTACTCTTAGCAACTTCCAAAATTCTCCCCCCTGCTTGCCCCAATTCATCCCAATGTTCTGCAACGCCCAAATTTTTGACTGTCTCCAAAGAGCCGGAATACACTCGACCGATGCGATCGCTTACGGTGAAAGAAACAGCGCCATTGCTCATAGTTATTATAAATAAAAACTTATATATAGGATTCCTATTTGATTTTTGAATAAACACCGTACACCTCGAAAAGCCTGATTCCCTACTCCCTACTCCCTATTCCCTACTCCCCGCCTACGCAAATAATTTCAAAAATCAAAGCGGATTACTATATATGACAAATTCTACTAAAAATAAGTACAAGCAGAAAATCATAAAGTAAACATAATAGTCTTCATAAATAAGAGTTTATCTATTAAGAATTATTCATATAGTTAAGGAAAATAGATAAATTTTTCCTTATACATCCAATCTAATATTTGTTTAATAATTCCAGATCCCAAGTTAACAAATTTGGCTTTAAAGGCTGTAAACTGATTTCAACAAGGTGAATGATACCTCTGCATCACACTAGAGCAGAGCCAATATATTAGCCTGGCTATTTTATAGGTAGCCGTGTCATTGATGAAATGACGGCGATCGCTTTGCCAAATATAGCTTGGTTAATCATTAAATAGCGCAATAAACATAACGTTTTTTGCCTAAATTGTCACAGCTATAAAAAATAAAATTTACGTTCAAAGGAGATATTATGACAGAATTCTTTAATCAAATTTCTCGTCGCAAATTTATATTCACAGCCGGAGCATCTGCGGGTGCTGTACTTCTCAAAGGCTGTTTGGGCAATCCCCCTGAAAACCTGACTGGTGGAAGCACTCAAGCACAACCAATTGCTCAATCTGTTGTTAATATTAGTCCTGAACAAACACCAGAAACTACTACAGTCAAGTTGGGATATATCCCCATTGTAGAAGCGGCTCCTTTAATTATTGCTAAAGAAAAAGGCTTTTTTGCAAAATATGGGATGAGTAATGTTGACCTTTCCAAACAAGCTTCTTGGGGTGCAGCCAGAGATAACGTAGAAATTGGTTCTGCTGGTGGTGGGATAGATGGCGGTCAATGGCAGATGCCAATGCCACATTTAATTACAGAAGGTTTAATTACCAAAGGCAATCAAAAAATACCCATGTATGTATTATGTCAATTGATTACACATGGAAATGGAATTGCGATCGCCAGCAAGCACCAAGGCAAAGGTATTAGCTTACAACTCGCCAGCGCTAAGTCCCTATTCACAGAATTAAAATCTTCAACACCCTTCACAGCTGCATTTACCTTTCCCCACGTCAACCAAGATTTGTGGATTCGCTACTGGTTAGCAGCAGGCGGCTTAGATCCAGATGCAGATGTCAAGTTGCTCACAGTACCTGCGGCGCAAACTGTGGCCAACATGAAAACAGGAACAATGGATGCCTTTAGTACAGGCGACCCCTGGCCTTATCGCCTGGTTCAAGACAAAATCGGCTACGTAGCAGCATTAACCGCAGAAATTTGGAAAAATCATCCCGAAGAATATCTTGCCATCAGAGGCGATTGGGTTGATAAAAATCCCAAGGCTACCAAAGCAATTTTAAAAGGAATTATGGAAGCCCAACAGTGGTTAGATAATTTTGATAATCGTAAAGAAGCGGCTCAAATTCTGGCGGGACGAAATTATTTCAATCTTTCTTCACCAGAAATTCTGGCTGATCCATACCAAGGTAAATATGACATGGGTGATGGTCGCACAATTGATGATAAATCAATGGCATCTTACTACTGGAAAGATGAAAAAGGCAGTGTTTCTTATCCATACAAGAGTCACGATTTATGGTTCATAGTTGAAAACGTTCGCTGGGGATTCTTACCAAAAAATTACCTAGACAATAACGCTGCTAAGGCGAAAGAACTTATCAACAAAGTCAACCGTGAAGATATTTGGAAAGAAGCTGCCAAAGAAGCTGGCATTGCTACTGCTGATATTCCTACAAATACATCCCGTGGTGTAGAAGAGTTTTTTGATGGCATCAAATTTGACCCCGAAAAACCAGAAGAATATTTGAAGAGTCTCACAATCAAAAAGTAGAGACGTGTTTAGTCATTAGTCATTAGTCATTGGTCATTGGTCATTAGTCATTAGTCATTGGTCATTGGTAACTGACAAAGGACAAAGGACAAAGGACAAAGGACAAATGACAAAGGACAAAGGACAAATGACAAAGGACAAATGACAAAGCACAAATGACTAATGACAAATGACAAATGACAAATAACAAATAAAATTTGAGGAGAATACAGCATCATGACACTCGCCCAAAAACGCCCTGCAAACCCTAGATTTAGTAATAGCTTTATATCCAGTCTACAAAAGCAATTTCCTGACCTGATACCACCAGCGATCGCCATCGTCATCTTCCTCGTTATCTGGCAACTCTTCGCTTGGACTCCCGATGCCACATTACCAGGGCCAATACAGGTTATCCAAGACACTTGGGTTCTGATTTTCTGGCCATTTTATGACCGAGGCGGCATTGATAAAGGTCTGTTTTGGCAGATTCTCGCTAGTCTGCAACGGGTTGCTATCAGTTATACCCTGTTCTGACCGCGCCCACAGAATGCCCATACTTAGTAAGCTGAACAACACCGCCGTGTGTAAAGCCATTGATGTTGTATGAGGGGCAAGTCCGTAGAGAACTTTTACTTTGTAGGCATAGCCCATGAGCGCCTGAAAGGAAATCAAAGTAGCGATCAGAGCGATAATCTGAGCATACCAATAACTGCGATCGGTTTTTGGATGAATCAAAATCTGTAGGGCGACGCTAACCAGCATAAAGTTCAGTGCTGTGTTCACGCCCATTCGCCCTGGATGCGATGTCGCTATACTACTTGACAAATCACGAAACAGTAGCTCGTCAATGCCGAGATTCCAGCCAAATAGATATTCACAAAGTGTAAGCGCAGCTATTGTGGTGACAGCTATTGCACAGATTCTAGAAATTACAAGGGAACTATGGGGGGAATTTTCAATTGTTCTTCCCCCCCTCCCCCCCCGGTTACTGAGCGACTTGCCCTGACTTGTGCCGAGCGAAGTCGAGGTAGCGTAGTCGAAGGGAGTCGAAGTATGCTCCCTTGCTTTTGAAAATAGCCACAGCGACACACCACACAGCACAAAACACAGCGCTGTATTGACTTTCATTGTGGCAGGACTACCAGGGAAGCCGCGCTTGAGAACTTCAATGCCAAGATACCAACCAACTAGTACCAAGCTGCCAACAAAAACAGCGATCGCACTTGCGACTTTTGCCACAAGTGAATTTGTAGGCATTTTAAATATATTTTGCAACCGCAAGCGGTTAATATTTAACATTGGGTGTTTTCTAACCGCATCTATCTAGCGTACTAAACTTACGTATTTCTTACGGTTTAACTATTTCTACCCTTTGTATTGTATGTTCCCCCTTGACTTGCTTTTCATCTACCTCTATGCATATTTTTTCTCGCATAATTTACAGTTGGAAATAATGGTGGTTAAACTGGGGACTAGGGACTGAGAGTAAGGAAAAGTTTTCCAATGCCCAATACTTCGGCTTACTTCGACTACGCCCTTCGGCTACGCTCAGGACAAGCTCAGTACAAGTCGCGGTTCCTGAGCGTAGTCGTTCGCGCAGCGTCCCGCTCTTAAGGGCAGTACAAGTGCCCAATGCCCAATGCCCAATGCCCAATGCCCAATGCCCAATCCGTATTTTAAAATTGCAGAGTATGTCGCTTACCATCATCTTGGAAACGTTGCTCTCCAACACCAACAAGTTCTACAATCACTTCACGCGGTGGAGGTGTCCATTTCCCAACTCTTGCTCCAATTTCCACTACTGTTTGGTTTGTCTCTGTAAACACGCTTATATTTGTTAGTGAAAAATTCTTATCTAAATACTCCTTTGTCTGTCCATCATCTTCAAATAGCTGATATTGGTTATTACCAGACCAAATCCGTAATCGGATCTCATCAAGTGGCGCTTGATCAACGTATTGCCTAACAGGTTGCATGGGAACGATCGCACCACTACGGACATAGAGTGGCATTCTTTCAAGTGGTGCATAAGCAAGAATATGAATTGGGCCTTCGTAGCGATCGCCATTCCACCAATCATACCAAGTACCAAGAGGTAAATAGACAGATCGATGCTCAACTCCAGGGCGGTAAATTGGTGCAGCCATCAGCGATGCACCTAGCAATACTTGATCGTAGAGGCTATAGGTTTTCGGATCGTTAGGGAAATGGTACAATAATGGTCTTAAAATCGGTGCGCCTGTTGTAACCGCTTCCCAAAAAAGAGTATAGATATAGGGAAGTAGTTGGTAGCGTAGATTAATGTATTCTCGACAGATATTTTCAACGCGATCGCCAAATACCCAAGGTTCATGACGAGCAGTAGACATTGCCGAGTGACCGCGCATCAATGGGTAAAGCATTCCTACCTGCATCCACCGAGCGAATAATTCAGCTGTAGCGTTACCAGCAAACCCGCCAATATCGCAACCTACAAATCCCACACCCGAAAGTCCCATATTGCAAAGCATCGGCAGAGACATTTCTAAATGCTCCCACAACGATTGGTTATCCCCCATCCACACAGAAGACCAGCGTTGCACACCAGCATAACCCGATCGCGTTAACACAAACGATCGCTCTGAACTTCGATGCCGTTGCAACCCTTCATAGCAAGCTTTAGCCATCATCAACCCATACAAGTTATGCACTTCCGTATGAGTCACATCAATTTTAGATTTTGAATTTTGGACTTCGACTTCGCTCAGTCGAACGATTTTGGATTGAAAATTCTCCTCCTCTCCCCCATCTCCCTCATCTCCCCCATCTCCCTCATCTCCCCCTGCTCCCCCATCTCCCCCATCTCCCCCTGCTTCCCTTCCCCCCTGCGGTGCATCTAGGGGAAACCAAATCTTTTCACCATCATCGCCGAAAGGGCGATCGTTTATGGCAGGTTCATTCATATCATTCCAAATTCCTGCCACACCAACATCAGTTAAGCTTTTGTGTAAATCAGCCCACCAGTTAGACACATCAGCACGCAAAAAATCAGGAAAAACAGCTTTCTCAGGCCAAACATAGCCGTGGAACAACGCACCATCAGCTTTCCGCACAAAATAGTTGTTTTCTAATCCTTGGTCAAAAACATGATAATTAGCTTCTGGTTCATACTTCACACCAGGGTCAATGATTGTAACTGTTTTGAAACCATCCTGTGCTAAATCACTAATGAGTTTTGCCGGGTTGGGGAAGCGTTGAGGACTCCAAGTAAATACCCGATAACCCCGCATATAGTCAATATCCAAGTGAATAACATCACAGGGAATGCGACGCTGACGAAATTCTTGCGCCAGTTCCCGTACAACGGTTTCTGAATCGTAACTCCAGCGACATTGATGATAACCTAGCGCCCATTTCGGCGGTAATGGCATTCTTCCAGTTAACTGAGTGTAAGTCTCCAGAATTTTGGCAGGTTCGGGGCCATAGATAATGTAATAATCCAATTCACCGCCACGAGTTTCCATCTTCCAAATACCTGGTTGTTCAGCACCGATATCGAACTGACTCCAAAAAGTAGTGTTGAAAAAGATGCCATAGCCTAACTCTGGGCGTAAAGCCATAAAAAATGGAATTGCTTGGTACATTTCATCAGTCAGTGCATCATAATCTAAGGCATCCGTTGTCCAGTTGGTTTTTACTTCGCTGAGTTTATCCAGAAAGCCTGTGCGTTCACCAAAACCATAGAAACGTTCATCGGCTGCAATTTCTTTCCATCCTGCAACTGCACCCATCCGCCAACCTATACCCATCTCTGCATCTTGGGCAAACGGGCGATTATCTTTGTCAAAACAAGCAATGCGGCACTTTTCTCGCTGGATGCACACGCGAATCTGTGCTGTTTCAATTTCTACCGTTGCTTCATTTTCTTGCACCGTAAAAGGTGTTATTGCCCATTCTGGATCATCTAGTGTTACTGCCCAAGAACGGCGGGGCATAAATTCTCCAGTTGGTGCAAAACGCACGCGGATTAAATTGGATGCAAGGACGCTGATAGTAAGGCGTGAGTCGCCACAGTCAAAATTAATAATATTATTGTCGCAGGTTACAGCTTTTATATTGCTAAGAGTTGTCCAAGGTTGGTTAGTAGTGGGTAGTTTTCCGAAATATTGCGGCATATCAGTTATTGAGCAGGTAAACATTTGTCCGCATTCATGATTACAGAGATATTCACCATCAAACTCTTTCTTTCGCTAGAGGTTGGGTTAAAGATTAGAAGATATTTTTTGACATAGAGTGATTTTCATAATGCACAAGCTTGTGTCTTTACCACACTAAAGACAGAATTTTATTAATTCATAGCGAATTAAATTTGCCAATACCCTGCAATGTTAATGCATCCGCCGCATTGTTAATGTGTCGGCTTACAATGCCAATGTGTCGGCTTACAATGCCAATGCATCGGCTTACAATGCCAATGTATTGGCTTACAATGCCAATGCATCGGCTTACAATGCCAATGTGTCGGCTTACAATGCCAATGTATTGGCCGCATTGTTAATGCATAGGTATCTATAGGACTATGATTTGATTTCTGAAAAAGCTCGCCCTCAACTCGAAAAGCGTGATTCCGTATTCCCTACTCCCTACTCCCCACTCCCCACCTACGTAGATAATTTCAGAATCACAATACCATCGACTTTACCCATTTTGCATTGATTGCGGTCAACTAATTGGTTCTCATCGAATGTGCTGAGTTATCGTTACTACGAACTAGAGCAAATGCACGGTAAAGAGGGCGCAAAAATTGTTGCTCAAAGTCATACAACAGCAATTAATACTATAGAGGCGATCGCTACCCAAGAAAACATTAACTGCGACTTTGAGCGACTTGACGGCTATCTTTTTCCTCCAGACCTGAAATCAACAGACGAGATTCAGCACGAGTTAGAAGCAGCACACCGGGTTGGACTCACTAATTAGTTGACCGCAAT
>NZ_JAIVFR010000760.1 GCF_020829685.1 Nostoc sp. CHAB 5715
TATTATTCCGGAAATACCAGCTAGATTACAAAATTTTACCCTGCGATCGCCTAAAGATTTGAATAGCAGTGTTAGCGATCGGGTGAATGAGGCAATTATGAAAGGGATGGCGTTAAATTACAAGTTCCGTTCCCAGTCAGTACAGAAGTGGTTAGATTTATTGGATACGGGGATAGTAGCACCAACACAACCAGTAATATCTCAATCTAATACACATCAATCTGCGATCGCACTACCAACACAGTCAGTAACCTCTCCTCCCAATACACCTCTATCTTGGGAATGCGCTCACATAATCCCAGGTATTTCCGGAATAATAGCTCTTAGCCCCAAGGAAGATATTCTGGCAAGTGTGACAGGTAATGTGATTCACTTGTTTTCATCAACTACAGGTCAACTTATCCGCACCTTGACTGGTCATTCTGAATCGGTTATGGCTGTCGCCATTAGTGGTGATGGGGAAATTCTGGTTGGTACTGGTAGTCGGGACAATACTATCAAACTCTGGGAAGTAGCAACAGGCAGAGAAATTCGCACGCTGACCAGTCCTTCCAATACCGATCACTCCGAATCGGTTTATTCTATCGCCATCAGTAATGATGGGGAAATTCTGGCTAGCGGTAGTGATAACTCTATCAACCTTTGGTTGACAACAGGTAAAAAATTTCGCGTCCTCACTGGTTATTTCGGTCAGGTTAATTCCGCCGCTTTCAGTGGTGATGGGCAAATCCTGGCTACTAATGGTAGTCGGGATAAGATTATCAAACTGTGGAATGTGCAAACAGGCGCAGAAATTTGCACTCTTACTAGTCATTCTGGTTTTGTTAATTCCGTCGCCTTCAGTAGTGATGGGCAAATCCTGGCTAGTGGTATTAGTGACGGTACTATCAAACTTTGGTCAGTGCAAACAGGCAGAGCAATTCGCACCTTTACAGGTCATTCCGAATCGGTTAATTCCGTCGCCATCAGTAGTGATGGGCAAATTCTGGTTAGTGGAAGTGACGACAAGACTGTCAAACTGTGGGAACTGTCAACAAACTGGCTACAAAAGATAAATGTTAGAAAAATTCGCACCTTTACAGGTCATTCCGAATCGGTTAATTCCGTCGCCATCAGTAGTGATGGGCAAATCCTTACTACCAGTAGTACTTGGGACAAGACTATCAAACTGTGGTCGCTGCAAACAGGTAGAGAAATTCGCACATTGACTGGTCATTTCGGTTGGGTTAATTCCGTTGCTTTCACTGGTGATGGGCAAATACTGGCTAGTGGTAGTGAGGACAACACTATCAAACTCTGGGAAGTGGCAACAGGCAGAGAAATTCGCACCCTGACTGGTCATTCCGAATCTGTATTTGTTAATTCCATTGCCATCAGCAGTGATGGGCAAATGCTAGCTAGTGGTATTAGTGACGGTACTATCAAACTTTGGTCAGTAAAAACAGGTAAAGAAATTTGTTCCTTCAGTCATTACGAATCGGTTAATTCCGTCGCCATCAGTAGTGATGGGCAAATCCTGGCTAGTGGTAGTAGTGACTACACTATTAAACTTTGGTCAGTACCAACAGGCAGAGCAATTCGCACACTGACTGGTCATTCCGAATCGGTTATAGCTGTCGCTATGAGTGGTGATGGGCGAATTCTGGCTAGTGGTAGTCGGGACAATACTATCAAACTCTGGGAAATAGCAACAGGCATAGAAATTCGCACTTTAACTAGTTCTACTAGTTTTAGTTATTTCAGTTGGGTTGAGCCCATCGCCATCAACAGTGATGGGCAAATGCTGGCTAATAGTAATTATGACAATACTATCAAACTCTGGACAATCAAACTCTGGGAAGTGACAACAGGTCAACTTAGCCGCACCCTAACTGGTCACTCTGGCTCGGTTAAGTCCATCACCATTAGTAGTGATGGGCAAATGCTGGCTAGTGGAAGTGACGACAAGACTGTCAAACTATGGGAAGTTGCAACAGGTAAAGAAATTTGCACTCTCAGTCATTTTGATTCAGTTAATTCCGTCGCTTTTACCCCCGATGGAGGTTGGCTGGCTGCTGGCGATGTTAGCGGAAATATCAAAATTTGGCGACGCAGCTAGTTGTGGAATAACAGCGTCAAAATAGTATTAGGGCTTGACGAGGTATTTCGTTGTTAACATAAACTGCCTAGAAATTTATTTCCGGTTTAATAATGCAAGTCCATTAAAATGGATAATTTGTGGGAGTTAGGATTAAACAATATATGAACGTCAGGTTGCATCCCCATGCACAAGCACGATTAAATGAACGTGGAGCAACAGAAGTAGAAGTTATTGCCACAGTCGAAAATGGTGTTACCTTTCCCGCTCAATTTGGTAGAACTAGATTTAGGTGTAACTTTCCCTTCAATGCTGAATGGAATGGCAAGTTTTATACTACTAAAAAAATTGAGACAATAGCTGTTCAAGAGGAAGAAGACTGGTTAGTTATTACAGTAATCGTCAAATACTTTTAAAGAGAAAAATTCCATGAAAATTACCTACGACCCAAGATACAACATAGCTTACATCTATCTCCAAGAAAAAACTGCACAAGTAGAAACAATTCAAGTCAGCGAAGAAATGAATGTAGATATTGCTCCTGATGGCACAATTTATGGAATTGAATTGCTCAATGCTAACCAGCAATTAGGTGCTGATGAACAGGGTAAGTTAATCGTAGTCAATGAGGCACTAGGAGAATCTGCGGAAATTAAGTTGTTACTTCAGAAGTAATGATTTTGAATAGAGATGATGCCATCTATCAACAAATTATTCAGATTGCCAGAAATTACGGAATTTTTGATTGTATTCCTTGTGCCAGAGCCATGAAAGAATTTTTAGTATCACAAAGAGTTCATGGTAAGCACATTAAATTGGATACAGGCTCACAAGATCCAATCTACGGCAGAATTTATGATGATAGTATTGGAGAATTGATTGCTACCACTGGTCATCATGAAGGTATTCTCATTGAAATAGATGGTATTGAAGTTGTCTTTGATAACATCCACTATCAAGGAATTACTAGATTGCGTTGGATGCAAAATCTCTATTCACCCATTCTAGATGTAGGGAAAGAATTTCAAATAACCGAAATTTACTTTTGAATCAAGCCATTAAGTGAGTTGAGTATGGATAATCTATACGATTTACTACAAAAGATAAAAAAAAGACCTGCAATGTATCTGGGCAGACATTCCATCTTCAGTCTTCAGGCATTTTTGGATGGATACTATTTTGCTCGACGCGAACTTGGTATACCTTTAACCGAACAAGAGAGCGAGTTTCAAAAATTTTTACAATGGATAAGAGAAAAATTTCAGGTTGAAACTGGACAATTATGGGCAAATATCATTCTCTTTAATTCTGCGGATGAACGAAGTGCAGTAGACAGATTTTTTAGCTTATTTGAAGAATTCATTAATCAGCAGCCAAATATTATAGATAATAAACAAGTGGAAAAGCTGCGTAAGTTTGGGAGCTAATGCGTTGCTTCCTTCGCCTCTAGCCCCGATGGTTCGTTCTTGGCTTGCTGCTGGAGATGATAGCAGAAATATCCAAATTTGGCGTTAGCAAAGCGGTGCGTTAGGACTTGCGTCCATAACGCACCCTACAAAATTACTAGAAGAGTTAAAACCTATGCTGACCATACTTGTGTGTACACCGTAGCTATTCGTGACCCAAGGAAGCCGAACATTTTAGAGATAATAGTAGCAGAGG
>NZ_JAIVFR010000761.1 GCF_020829685.1 Nostoc sp. CHAB 5715
AACAAGATGCAGAAGGAGTTGTGCGCGGTGAAAAAGTCTGAGGTGCTGTACTTTGAGGTTGAGATGGCGTTGGTTTGGGTTTATTTTGTAGGGTTGGACTTGGGGATTTAGCAGCAACAGGTTCCACTTTAAGTTGTTGCCGTTGGTCTTGAAACGCTAATCTGCTTTTCAGTTCGGCAGATTCATCCAAAACTGGTTCACCTTTTGGAGATGTAGTAGGGGTTTGGACTACTTGTTTGACAGGAGGTTTCGGTTGGAGAAATCCAAACCAGATCAGTGCTACAGAGCCAATAACGATTCCCACTAAGGCAACTACTGAACCTAGTCGAACACTAGGTTTTTCTGCTAACGATCGCTCTACTGCTCCTTCTGCATCTTGTTTCAAGCGATATTCTTCGGAAATGAGGTGACTTGCGCTAGGGTTATAACCTGCCAACAACTGCTCCTCTTCAGGGCTGATATTATCATCAGCAACCAAAGTGGCTTGGTTAGAGCGATGATTGCCGTTAGTACTGTTGAATTCCGGCGAAGAATCACCAGAGTTTTCATTTAGGTAGTCAAATTCATGGTTTTGATTTGAATTGCTCATAATTCTACCTTTTTCCTTTAGCGTCGTTGCTGAGAATTGAACTCAACCATCTTGGTAATTTGCAGTCCAGACGATCGCACTTCATAAATTTTCTGTTCTACCAGGGGGGCATCTTTACCTAAAGGAGATCGGGGAATCTCCACTGCTTGGACGGTAAAGGTGCGGTTAAAAGAAATCCGCTCATCTCTACCAGTAGTGCGGTCAACTAAGATACGGGTAGCAATCATGTCTATTTCCCATTCCCCAGGTCGTACTGCTCTCGGTTCTGACAAATAGGAAATAATAGTGGTGCTACGCAGCTGACCTGAAAAGAAGCTAGTAGGAACTAATTCGGCGATCTTCGGTAGAGAAGCTTTGGCAAATTCCGGTTCTAGCAGCAGGGAAGCAAACCAAGTATTTGTGGGAATCCGCCCATTTCTACCAACTTGAATGCCTTGGTCTGGTTGATTAGTGCCAGTGAGTTTGTCATCCCAGTTAAATGTTAGAGTTGTCCAGTCACTAACTACCTTTTGAATTACAGCTGGATAGCGCCAGTTGCGGTCTTGCTCGGAAATGTAGATTGTCTCGCCATTTACCAACTGGGCAAAGGTCGTCTTGCGATCGGCAATTTTATTGACCCTGAAAGCGGTGAATAGAGTCAACAAAAATATCAGACCGTTAAATGCAGTTAGGCAGATAAAGCAAACAGCTAGGAGGTTTTTGGCTTCTGGAAGTAATGGAGCTTGAAGTCGTTTAATTTGCAGAGTCATACCAAATTGGCATAAGTAGTATTGTTTGAAAATCCTGGAACAGCCTTGTGTTAAAGGTTTTTAATTCGTCTTGGAAAGTTCTGATGCCTGTCTTGAAAATAGGGACTGGGGATTGGGGATTGGGGATTGGGGACTGGGGATGAGGGTAAGTTAATTTTCATGCCCTCGTTGTGTGATTCATCACATGACCATCTAGCTTGAAAATAGGGAATAGGGAATAGGGGAATAAGGATTTTCATCCATTGATTGTGGGATTTTCCCGTGATTGACTGTCTTGAAAAGTGACGCTCCTCCGTCACTCTAAGCGTACCCCTGCGGAGAAACAAGCTACGCGTAGCGTCTCTAAGAGTTGCTATGCCGCAGGCTTTACGCTGAGCTAACGGAGAGGCGGAAGTCGGCGCACCCTGCGGGATCTTGCTACAGACTTAGACTTTCCGCAAAATCCAAAATTGGTAAGTAGTAAGACAAAATTAATTACACAAATTTCGACCTGAAACCCTTATGTAGCCTAAAACCTAATGTGTAAATATTTCTGTCCGATTACTTATTACCCCCTACGGAGTAGAGCAATACTGGTTGCAGTTCCAATAGCACTGCTAAAAATATCGATTAAGCCTTTGACATTGGCAGAAATGCCGTTATAGATTGCCATTCCCCCACCTCCAGCTATCAATACCGCCAAAACTGGTGCAAAGATGCTCAGGAAACATAAAAATGCTACATCAGATGCTAATTCAGCACCCGACTTCACCAGCACGACGGCTGCTAGACCTACTAAAATGTTGTAACCAAGTTGAACACCAAACAAGGAAATAAACCCTGTCAGCCACGCCCAAATAGGACGACCTTGTAATGGCAGTAAAGATAAACCAACTGCGATCGGTGCAAATAATGCCGTCAGCAACAGAGCAGCTTCCAAGATGTTTACAAAGCCCCATTGCAGGGCATACAGGATAAAGCGAATAATGGGGATGGCAGTATCTCGAAACACACTACCTGGATCATTGGCAAACTGAACAGCAGTACCAATTTGACCAGGCAAAGTTCTATTCCAGAGAAAACTACCAAAATCTCGTAGTGGTTGGAGTGGAGATTTAGCTTGCTCTTCAGCTTTGGTAACAATTGCCTGTGCCTGGGCTTGCTTTGAGTTCCAGCACTCAACTAACTCTGTACCGACTTTTCCTTGACATTCGCTATAGAGGTTTTCTAGCTGTTGTCTAGCGATACTGCTAATTGCCACATTGGTAATAGCATCTCGAAATGTTAGTTCACCAACTTGAAGCTGAAGAACGCTTTGCACTTGGTTGTAAGCGAAGCCTCGGATAACAGTAATTGTCTTCGCCAGCATATTACCGTTGGCCCCCAAGAAAATCATAATCACGATGGGCCAAACAAAGATTGATGCCAGTTCTGACCATGATTGCTTTTCAATGATTTCTTTGCCAGTGGTCAGCGCCACAAATAAGATGCTGGCGGCTCCCAAGGTGATGCCCAATTTAATCAAGCCAATCCATAATGCTGAACCGAGCGGATCTAAAGTAACTAGCCAGACGGTATTCCACGACTCAACTGTGGCGCGAGAAAGTTCTAAAGAACTGGAGATAATTTCTAGGGCATCGGATTCTCCGCCTGTTACTGGAAATGATTGAGCAATAATGTGGATCATGAGTGTCGAAAGCGTTAGCGATCGCAGCTAAAATTGACAGGACTTACGGATAAGGAATAAGTTTGCGGATCGTCCCATTGGCGCAGCCTCTCGTAGAGAAGGGAAGATACGAGGAAGTGAAAGGTTTTACGTAAGTTGTAATTGATTTACAATGTCTAATTAATTACTTAGAGCTAGTACAGCACGGCATAAATAGACCAACCATATCCCTACTCTTAAAACTTGCTACAAAATAGCTAAAAAGGTTGATTAATTAGCTTTTTGACTTTGGACTTCACGGCGGTACTAGCTCTAATATTCCAATTGCTAGCTACTGCTTGTCAGAACCAAGGGTAATGCCACCAGGCATGATCAATAACCCCGCCTGTCGAGTGGCAGCATTACCGGCGGCAACACTCTTACGCCGATCGGCAGTATTGATGGCTGAAAGTTCCTTGGCTGTTTGAGCGGTTAAGGTGTTACTCAATGCCCTGTCAATGCGTGCTTGCTGGGCTTCAATAAGCATTCGCTCGTTGACGCGACTGCTAAGGGCAGTCTGTTGGGATAGGTTTTGCAAAATCTGTTGGGTGACATCTAAACTTTGGGACTCCTCACCCAAGCTGACGCTTTCTTGAGTATCTTGTTGAGTAGCTTGCTTAATTTGAGCCATTTGACTTTGGGCTGCTTGGCTCAAAGTAGCCTGATTAGCAATCTCTGTGGCAACTGTTCTAGTAGCGTATTTACCAAGGTCTTCA
>NZ_JAIVFR010000762.1 GCF_020829685.1 Nostoc sp. CHAB 5715
ACTAAGTCTCGCAATTCCTTGCGTGAGACATTCTGGATGGTAGAGTTTAAATTGTTTGTCTCAGTCAAAGTCCACTTTCCTCAGCCAGTTTGAACAAGGTTGCTGCCCTTAGTCTAGGGGAAAGTGGACTTTGACTGAGACAAACAATTTAAACTCTACCATCCAGAATGGTGAAATTGTAGTCAGAAGTCGTTATCTGTTTTGTGGTTATTGGCAAAGACCAGACTTGACCGAAGCAGTACTCTCTCAAGATATACAAGAAGAAAATAAGCTGCTGTATAAAACGGGCGACTTAGGCTGTATGTTGCCAGATGGCTGCCTTTTGCACTTAGGCAGAAAAGACTTCCAGGTGAAAGTCAGAGGCTACCGCATCGACGTTTCGGAAGTCGAAATGGCATTGATTAATACCAACCTTATCCGAGAGGCTGCTGTCGTAGCATCACCCGATCATCTGGGTGAGCAACGTCTAAGAGCGTATATTGTGCCGCTCGCTCCCCAACAATCACTCTCACTCCGAGAACTACGAAGTCTGCTTTTAGAAAGCCTACCAGACTACATGGTTCCCTCAACTTTTATGATTTTAGAAGCACTACCCCTAACGCCCAATGGCAAAGTTGATCGTTTGGGTTTACCCGCTTTCAGTCAGGTGCAAAGAGCGCAGTTAGAAAGTTTAGTTTTACCTCGCACTTCTACTGAGCAAATACTGGTTGACATCTGGACTCAAATTCTCGGAATAGAAGAAATTGGGATTCATGATAACTTTTTTGAATTAGGGGGTCATTCCCTACTTGTTAATCAACTTATTGTACAATTATTTAACACTTTCTCAATAAATATTTCTTTAATTACTGTATTTGAATTACCAACAATAGCTCAACTAGCCAAACGTATTGAAAATACTTGTTGGATAACATTAGTACAAAAGGATATGCTTGATAACGGCACAGATGCTCATGAAGGAGGGATGCTATGAAAACGCTTGATGAACTGTTGTTAGAACTTGGTCGCCTCAATATCAAAGTCTGGGCTGATGGCAACAACCTCCGCTATCAAGCACCATTAGGTATCCTAACTTCAGATATACTGGCTCAAATCAGAACACACAAAACAGAAATTTTAGCATTCCTAAATCAATCAGCACTTGAGTCACAATCAATCATTAAACCCGTTGATACAACTATAAAAAATGATGGTTTGCCTTTATCCTTCACTCAACAACAATTTTGGCTACTCCATCACCTAGAAGAATCAAATTATATCTACAACATGGTGAGGGCGTTTCGCTTGGAAGGAGACTTGGATATTCCTAGCTTCGAGCGAGCAATCCAATGTCTGATTGAGCGTCATTCCATTCTTAGGAATAAGTTCAAGGTGGTGAATGGTTCGCCAGTACAGGTCATTATACCTCACCTGACCTTTGACATGACTGTGATTGACTTGCAGAACTTATCAGAAGCTGAACGTATTTCTCAAGCACAACGACTTCTTTTGCAAGAGCGTACTCGTGCTTTTGATTTGAATCAGTTTCCTGTGTGGCGAGTGACTTTAATCCGTCTTCATCCTCAGACTCATTTGTTGATGTTCAATCTGCACCACATTATCTGTGATGATTGGTCAATTCAGGTATTTTTGCGGGAATTATCAGCTCTGTATCAAGAAGTTTCGACAGGAAAAACAGCTTCTTTACCAGAACTCCCCACTCAATATGCTGATTTTGCTTATTGGCAAAATCAACAAATTGCTCTTGAGAATTTTAGTCAACAGTTAAACTATTGGCAGCAACAGTTGGCAGACGTTGTGCCTGTTTTGGAACTGCCTTACTTAAGCGATTCTCCTTCCCTTCTCCCAAGGGAGACGCTACGCGAACGGGACGCTGCGCGTAGCTTGCTTAAGAGTAGGGGTACGGAGACGCTACGCGAACGCAATGATAATCTAAAGCAAGCGTTTCAACCTGGTATTGTTCCGTTGTGTGTGAATACTGAGGTGACTCGCAAGTTGAAGCAGTTAGCTCAACAGTCGGGGACAACCTTTTTTACCACCCTCCTGACTGCTTTCGCCATCTTACTTTCCCGCTACACCCGTCAGGAGGATTTAGTTGTCGGAACTGTGATTGCTAATCGCACCTTAGTCCAGACTAACTCAGTTATTGGTGCTTTTGTCAATACACTGGGCTTACGTATTCAGATTCCTGATAATCCTACCTTTCGAGAACTATTAGCTAGAGTTCAAAAGGTTGTTTTGGAAGCGTATGCTCATAGTGAGGTTCCTTTTATTAAAGTTATTGAAGCTCTGAAAATAGAGCGCAAATTGGGTAATAATCCCCTTTTGCAAGTGATGTTCACTCTAGAAACTATCGCTCACGAGAAACTGCAACTTCCACGAGTCATTACAACGGAACTGGAGTTGAGTAAACCAACAGCCGGAGCAACCTTTGATTTAACCTTAAACTTGTGGGAAACAAACTCAGAACTGCAAGGGAAACTAGAGTACAACGCCCATCTGTTTAATGAAGAAATAATCCAGCGCATCAGTGGGCATTTTCAGACTTTACTAGCAAGAATTGTTGAATCTCCAGACCAGTGTATTGGCAATTTGTCAATACTCAACGCTACAGAAAGGGAGCAGTTGCTAGGGAAAGAAACACAGGGGATTGAGTCTAAGTTTCTGTGTTTGCATGAGTTATTTGAAGCACAGGTGGAGAAGACACCCGAAGCTGTAGCACTTAAGTTTGCAGGACAACAGCTGACTTATCGGGAATTGAATGAGCAGGCTAACAAAATAGCGCATCACCTGCAAACTCTGGGTGTAAAACCAGAAACTAAGGTAGGAATTTGCCTAGAACGTTCACTAGAAATGATCGTGGGCATATTGGGAATACTCAAAGCAGGAGGGGCATATGTGCCACTAGACCCCAGTAATCCCCAAGAACGGTTGAAATATATACTAGAAGATGCACAAGTGCAAGTGTTGGTGACGAATTCGCAATTACGCAACACTCTAGCTCAGAGCAATTTTGTTGTCTATTTAGATGAAGAGGAAGACAAAATTGCTCAGTACCCCGGAAATAACTTAGTCAGTGGTGTGCAGGGTGATAACCTAGCGTATATGATTTATACATCCGGCTCTACAGGAAAGCCCAAAGGGGTATTAATCACTCATCACAATGTCGTTAGGTTATTCAAAGCAACAGAAGATTGGTATCAGTTTAATGAAACGGATGTATGGACGCTGTTCCACTCGTTTGCATTTGACTTTTCGGTTTGGGAATTGTGGGGAGGGTTGCTGTATGGCGGGTGTGTTGTGGTTGTGCCTTATGAGGTGAGCCGCGACTCGCAAGCATTCTACAACTTACTAGTTGCTGAGGAAGTGACTGTTCTCAACCAAACTCCATCCGCTTTTTACCAACTAATTCAAGTTGACGAACACTCCAAGACAACAGAAAAATTGAGTTTACGGGTGGTGATATTTGGCGGAGAAGCACTTTCGTTACCTTTGTTACAGCCTTGGTTTGAGCGGCATGGGGATGAACTGCCCCAGTTGGTAAATATGTATGGCATTACGGAAACAACGGTTCATGTGACAATCCGTCGTTTAACCTTAGCTGATGTGAAAGCCACAAGTAGCTTAATTGGGCTGCCAATTCCCGACTTGCAGATTTATCTTCTGGACAAATACCAACAACCTGTACCCCTTGGGGTGGTAGGAGAACTTTATGT
>NZ_JAIVFR010000763.1 GCF_020829685.1 Nostoc sp. CHAB 5715
GAGTTGTGCTTTCAGTTGGAGTCAGTGGGAAAACCTACGCCTTGCACGGGACAACAATGGAAACTAGGATTACCGTAATTGATAAAGTCCCGGCGGCTGAAATAGGCAACATCCCTTGCATTTCTGAGAATTGTGACAAGGTGAGTCTGATAAAGAACCATAAGAAATCACTTCTTTTGGTTTAGTTGTAAAACTTACTGTACCATTTCCATTGTCTTTCCATCCTTGTGCTTCTACATATTCTTGATCTGCTTCGATCTGTATTGGCTGTTGTGATTGTTTAGTGGAAATAGGTTGTCGCTCATCTCTCCAGCCATAAGTGCTGTTGAGGGGATCGCTTGGGCTTTGTGGAATACCCCCAGATCCTCTGTCCACAAACTCATTAGGTGCTTTACCCGATTGCGTAGCGCAAATCTGAGCAACTGTAGGAATATTAATTGCTGGTGGAACGAACGCTGCTTTAATGAAATCAAATTGTAAAGTATTTATTTGAACTATACCGTCAATTCCTCTGTCTGAAGTAGCTGTAATTTTACTATCAGAAGAAGGGAAGATTCCTTGAGTATTGATAGTGACATTACCACCCCGTCCCTCAAAGGCATTTGCTGTAATCTTGCTATTCTCTAAGAGAAGCAATAGTTCCGTATTAATATTAATGTTTCCACCGTTCCCTTTGGTTTCTTGCTGTCCAGCAGTTGTAGAGATATTGCTATTGCGTAATAGAACATTGTTCGCATTGAAGATAATGTCACCTCCCTCACCTACGGCAGTGGTCGCGGTAACGCCTCCGTTGTTTGTGATGTTAATGTCTTTAGCTTTAATTTCAAGTATTCCTGCATTGCCTGAGCCATTATTTCTAACACTAACTTGAGCATTGTTATCAATATTCACTTGTTCAGCATTAATAATTAATTTGCCTGCGTCTCCAGTAGGAGTAGGAGGCACTCTATTAAATCTAATCCTCAAACTATTATCTAAAATAGCTCCTGATGAATCTATAAAACTAGGAATTTTTGAATTTGAATCTACTCCTGAAATATCTACTGAACCAGAAGCGTTAATATTAAGATTCCCAGCACTTCCAAACGATACGGTACTTGTAGATATACCCGCACCATCTCTGATCATTAGCTTTGAGGTATTAATTTCTAAATTCCCAGCATTACCACTACCAAAAGTAGCAGCATTAATTGTACTAGGGCCGACAAGAGGCGACCTACCTATAATGTTTATGGTATTATTCGCATTTATTAAAACATTACCTCCTTTTCCACTATTAAAAGTTGTAGCTCCTAAACTGCTTCCATTCTTGAGTGTAATATTTTGTGTACTTAATTTTAAATTTCCAGAATTACCAAAAGAACTAGAAGCTGTAGTTATATTACCCCCATCTTCTAATATCAAATTCTTGATTGCTCCAGTAATATTTCCACTATCTCCATAATTAAGATAACTGAAACTATTAATAGCACCATATCCAAATTGATTAACAGAAGATGGAGTAGAACCAGTAATTTTTAAATAATCGTTAGCATTTACTATTATTTCACCACCCGGAGCATTACTAAAAGTAGTAGTAGCTATTTGCGCTCCCCCAATAGTTGTTTTATTTGAATTAAGTTCAATATTTTCTCCAGGCGTGTTTCCAAAGTTGCTAGTATAGATACCGCTAATACCAAATTCTGATGCATCTTTAACTTCCAAAACTTCAGAGTTAACACTAATTTCTCCATTTTGCTTAAATCCCTGATTTTGGCTCATAATTAGTGCACCATTTAATACTTTTACATCGTTTCCCCGAATATTAATAGTATTTCCTTTACCCTCTGTGCTATTAACATAAATTAAAGCATTTTTTAAAAAACTTATATCTCTAAAAGTCATGTTTTTTTCATAGGTTAAGAATAACCTGTTATCTTCTGGCTTAATATTAACTTCTCCTTGCTGTATACCTGCTAAATCAATTCTTCCATTTTTGGCACTAAGGACTCCTCCATCCAATAATATCTTTCCTCCTATTAAAGCTAAGGTATTTCCAGGCTTTACTTGTAAACCCGTAGAAATTACACTTGCATCTATAGGGGATCTCAAGATAGAGTTCTGAATGGGAAAACCATTACCTTGCACATTAATTTCTCCGAGGGTATCATAAAACTGCAAGCCAACAGGTACATTTAATGTTAGCAAAGGAGGATATTGAGGTTCCGTAGCACTAAATCCTATACTATCAATAAATTTAATACTATTTGCTGTAGTTGCTAAAAAAGAACCACCAATGTCTAATCGAGCATTTGCTCCAAAAGTGATTCCACTTGGATTCATCAAATATAAATTAGCTGTTCCATTGGCTTTTATCAGATTCAATTAATGCAGACCGGGGATTTCGCCCATTAGCGCCACTAAAGTTATATGAAGTTATTGCTCCTGCGGGAGTTAACTTGTATACCACACCATTATTAGTTGCTCCACCTGCTGAGGCGCTGCCATAGTAGTTTCCGTCACTACCTAATTGCAACCTTGCTAATGGAGTTGCTCCATTAGTACCGTTGAAGTTAACTAAGATAGTGGGGACACCACCAGTCAGAGCAATCTTGAATACAGTTCCTCTGCTGTTGACCCCACCAGCAGAAGTTATCCCCCACAAGTTGCCATCGCTACCTGAAATCAATCGACCTGCTGGGTTGGCTCCATTAGTGCCATTGAAATTTAAAAGAGTTGTCAAGTTTGTAAAAGTTGTTTTTTGCAACTTAAACAACGTACCGAGGTTATTTGTACCACCTGTAAAGGTTGCACCATATAGATTGTCATCACTTGCCTGGAATAATCTAGCAACTGGGTTAGTTCCATTGGTTCCAGTAAAGTTAACTAGTGTGGTCAGAGTACTAAAATTAGAACCAGTTAATTTGAATGCTGTTCCTCTATTTTGCGAACCACCTGCGGAAGTGGTTCCATAAAGATTGCCATCCTTCCCTGCAAGCACACCTGCTCTTGGGGCCGCTCCATTAGTACCGTTGAAATTTACAACAGTCGTTAATGTTTGTGCAAAAGCTTGTGGCAAGGGCAATACTAATGGAGACGCCAACACAGCCAGAGAAGTTAAAATCAATACGCTATTTTTGCTTTGACGTTGTTTGGACAGTTTCATCTTGTTCACTTAACTCCTACAAAAATTTGCTCAGACACCAACCCGAAATAAATCTCCAGATTCTCGTATAGATGCAATCCGTTATGGGGCGCAAGATTTTGCACTCCTTAACAGATATGTATTCCATACAATTGAAAACAGCTAAGATGGCTTGACTTAACGGATTCTGTAGTACCTGATATCACAAATCAGTTGTGATATCAGGTACTATAAATTCGTTGTTTAAACTAGCTTTTAGTGAGAACTCACCAGAAACTTTGGTATATCTTGGTCAAGAAGAATTTAGAAATCCTCCGACTGCCTATACCGCAATGGCTGTATTCACACTTAAGTTAATTGCTGAAAATCAGATCATTTCATTAATGATGTCGCTCAGTAACATAACATACTGATTATTTTTTAGATGTCGTGACCAACACAAAAAATTTCAATTTAACTTTTATACGACTTACGCAAAACTACACGTAGTAGGGGCAATTCATGAATTGCCCCTACTGCATGGTATATTTATGATCGCAGGATAATTAAGAAAAGCCTGAAATAACCTAGGCATTTTTAACGCACAT
>NZ_JAIVFR010000764.1 GCF_020829685.1 Nostoc sp. CHAB 5715
GCAGAAGAGGTAGGTTGGGGTGTAGTACCAGCTTATCCTCTTGGGAGGGCGTTCCGCGATCGCTTGGGTTCTTTAGTGCGCCAGCTAGGTGTACTCAGCGATACTGTTTATTTAGTTACTGGTGGTCATGTTCTCAATCTCAGCATCCTTGGTTATCCATTGCCAATTAGAGGGGAAGGATAAGTGAGGGGTCAAGATTCTTAACTCTTAATTCAAATTAATCTAAAATCTAAAATTTAAAATCTAAAATTGTAATATGGCAACCAAACAAGAAGTTAGAGAATACCTTGCCTACTGGTTTCAGTTGGGTAAGAAACTGATTATGAGCAACGGTAAGGCAAGCGTTTTGCCCCAAGACGCTCGCGGACTCGCTAACGCTCCGCTATCGGTGCTAAATGGCGATCGCTATAGTGAAGAATTTGAAGAGTGCTGGCAAAAAATTCTCTCACCAGAATCGGGTGATTGTTACCTAGAGGGTACACATGAAACCATTGCTGAACTGTTGACACCAGCCTGGGAGATGCTACCTTGCAGCCGTTGCAGTATGCCAGTAGCAGCGCGAAACGTCGGGATGCCAGCGTTGTTATGCCCCTGCAATGATTTACCTAACTGGCCTAATACCGAATTACCAGCACCGCGAAAGCCAATTAAGACTCAAGATCAACTCAAAACGATTCGCGATCGCTTGTAGATAATATTGCATAAACAACTTCTTTATTTCCAAGACTTACGCAAAAAGTCAGTGAAAGCCTTGATTTACCGTAAGGGCAATTCATGTAGACGCAAAGCGGCTTCCCGCAGGGTATTGCCCCTACATTTCGTACTTGATGCGTAAGTCCTAATTTCTTTGCGTCCTTATATGGTTTAACGCGTCTTAGATACTTCCAGTGAAAAAACATCCCATCGTAGGGTAGCACAGATGTGCATACGTGTCAACTTAACGTAAAAGCCATGTCCCGCAAGGAACTGAAGTTCCTTGCTAATAGCGAAAGTCATCTCTTGATGACTAAATATAGCCAAAAATCTTTAGTCTACTTTAGTAGACTTTAGCTATTAGCCTTGAACTTTAGTTCTAGGCGGGCGTGGAAGCCAACAGATAAGCGATTTTTAGCTTAAGTTGACACCAATGAGCAAAGCTTAGCCCTTACGAAAGATGTGGTTTTTAAACTTCTCCATATATGGTATTTCTTGTCAATGCGTAAGTCCTAGTAGAGACGTAGCAGTGCTACGTCTCTACTAGGGTTATGGATAACGCATATTTAATTTGTCTAATTCTTAGACAGATAAGGCTTGTCTCACTTCAACTGCTTCACCCGTCAAGCTAAAAGGGCGAACTTCGGTAATTTTTACCTTCACTAACTGCCCTTTCAATTCTTTGATGTCGCCACTGAAGAATGTTAGACGATTACCGCCAGTGCGTCCCATTACCTGAGTTTGATCTTTGGGGTTTTGGTCTTCTACTAAAACGGATTCGATGCGTCCAAAGTAACGTTGCGATCGCTCGGCTACTTTCAAGTTTCCTAAATGATTCAGGCGTTGGAGGCGATCGCTTTTAACTTCTTCACTGAGCTGATTATCCCACAAAGCGGCAGGTGTTCCTGGACGTGGCGAATATGCTGCTGTATTCAACATATCAAAGCCAATATCTTCTACCAGTTTCAGGGTATTTTCAAACTGTGCTTCTGTCTCTCCAGGAAAACCGACAATGGCATCAGCACTAATGGAAGCATCTGGCATATACCGCCGAATGGTATCGATAATCCGACGATATTTCTCATGGGTATAACCCCGCGCCATCGCCTTTAAAAGTTCATTATCCCCAGATTGGAAGGGAATGTGGAAGTGTTCGCAGACTTTGGGCAACTCAGCACAAGCCTTAATTAATCTTTCTGTAAAATAACGGGGATGGCTAGTAGCAAATCTTAACCTTTCAATCCCCGGTACATCATGGACGTAATAAAGTAAATCTGTGAAGTTGTGCAGATGCCGTCCTTGTGCTGTTGTTCCTGGCAAATCTCTGCCGTAAGCGTCAATATTTTGACCGAGTAGAGTAACTTCCTTGTAACCTTGCCGTCCTAATTCTTCCATTTCAGCCCGGATAGCTGACGGTGTGCGAGATTGTTCGACACCTCGCACATTGGGAACCACGCAGTAGGTGCAGCGTTCGTTACAGCCGTAAATTACATTTACCCAAGCTGTTACTTTACTATCCCGTCGCGGCTGGGTGATATCTTCAATAATATGAACAGACTCGGTTGCAACAACTTGGTTGCCGTCGAAGACTGACTCCAGCAAATCTTTAAGACGGTTGGCGTGTTGTGGCCCCATTACCAAGTCTAATTCTGGGACTCGCCGCAATAGCCCTTCACCTTCTTGCTGGGCAACACAACCTGCAACGATGAGGGTTAAATCAGGCTGCTCATGTTTACGCTTCGCTTGTCTGCCGAGGTAGGAATATACTTTTTGCTCGGCATTATCCCGAATTGTGCAAGTATTGTAGAGAATCACATCTGCATTATTCGGGTCTTCTGACCATTCAAAGCCCATGTCTTCCAAAACGCCAGCCATGCGCTCTGAGTCAGCTTTATTCATCTGACAACCGAAGGTAGTGATATGGTAGTGGCGTTTAGAAGTGGTCATGAGCAATTCTGCTTAATTAGCGTAATGTTGTATATAAGGTTTATTTCCATTCTATAACGCTCTTAAGGCGCGTAACGCAGTCCAGAACGTTTAGATTCTGCAATTAGCGTTAGCGAAGCCCGCCGTAGGCATCGCCCCAGCCGTTTTGACCGCAAATATCATTTTGAACTACCAGATATCTCAGAACGGCAAGAGGCAAATCATTTGTATCAGGCATCTCGTGAAATAGTACCAACTGGCGCACTAGAGAAAATCATGCTTTTTGAAGTTGCTATTTTGTGAGAACAAATGAGCATCATAACTGTTAGCAACGAAGCATCAGAAAAGTAAAATGAAAGTTCATTTAATAAACTTCGGCAGGTCTTGTTGTCCCCAGCTTCTAACAAGCCGCAAGTTTTGTGGCGGGGTCTAAATCCCCATTACAAAACGTAATTGCCAATTGCGAATTGCAAATTGCGAATTGTTTTAATCCAGCCCTCTTACTATGCCAACGTTATAAAGTTTTCTGCCTCAATCATGTCAGCTTGTAATCCAATAAGCTTTGCTAGTCTTTCGTGTGTATCTGTAACCTCAATTGAAGTGCTAAAACTGTCTTGCGTAATTGTGATCTGCTCAAATGTTATGTCCTCTAAGATGAAAAAGTCTTCTCCATCACGATAGTCAAGTATTTTATCTTGCCCATCTCCCGATCGCAGCACAAATCGATCAGATCCTTTACCACCGATCAGGATATCGTTATCTTTACCACCATCGAGGACATCATTGCCGTTACCTCCTAATAAAATGTCTATCCCGTCTCCTCCTACTAAATAATCTTGCCCTCCACGTCCAATTAGAAAATCAGCGCCTTTATTTCCATAAATATTGTCGGCGGAATTCGTTCCATAAAGAAAATCCGTAAAGTCAGACCCTATCTCTTCTGAAACGAATGCTTCTACAACAGCCCGATCTGCTTGTACAAGCCCTGAACCTTCTTCTATAGAAAGGGCAGTATCTTGGATTTTAGTACGAATCTCTTCAGGGGTAAGATTTCCATCAGAACGGTCTAGCATTTTATTAGGAGGTAACG
>NZ_JAIVFR010000765.1 GCF_020829685.1 Nostoc sp. CHAB 5715
CTGTGAAGTCTTTGGGATAAAAGTAGAGAACTAGCCACTTACCGCGCAAGTCAGAGAGCGAAATTTTGCCATTACCTGTATTGGTTGGCAAAGTAAACTCTGGTGCGGGTTGATTAATTGCAGGAAGTTTACCACCAAGAGCGTCAGCAGCAGGGGTAAAATTCAGCCAGCTGATCAGAGAAATACAGCTGGCAAATAATATGCTTAAAAAAGTGCGGCGGGAAATCATGGTGCAAACCAAAATTACAACTTTACACAAGTTTACAATTCTTGGTTGCTGTTAATCTCACTCTAAATGAGATTCGGGTGGGATATCTGTACTTTCGATGTATTGGCTATCTAAGAGAAAGGCTCCGCTAGTAAAGCGAATACCCCAATATCCACCAGGTCTGCGGTCAATGACTATACCCTCTTCGCCAATGTGAATTACATCGGGAGGGCGCAGCATGGGCATGGGTTCAGCAGTTTTGACATAGGGCGGTAGTGCCACAACCCGGACTTTACTACCAATTGCAAATTCTTTGGACATCTTAATCAAGCTAGGAGTTTTGAATTAACTCATAACTCATAACCAGCTTGAAAGTCTACTAAATGGGGCATGGGGCATTGGGAATTGGGCATTGGGCATGGGTATAAATAGGGAAAGGGAAAGGGGATGAAGTTTTTCCCCTTTCCGCGTCTTCTGCAAGAAGTCTATTAATTTTTGACTATGGAAAACAATGCTTAGACATTAGTCAAGTTAACTATTTTTTGAAAAATTATTATTGGGGATTGCCTTGTTGACGGCGCGAAGGAGCATTTTGACGGAATTGCTCTAATTTTTGGCGCTGTTCGGGGGTCAAGACTGCTTGAATCTGTTGTTTTTCAGACTCCCGGATTTGTCGGATTTGGGTTTTTTGTGCTTCACTCAGATTTAAGTCAGCATAACCACCCTTTCCTCGAGGTTGACCTGGTTGCCGTTGACCTTGACCTGTTTGGCCCTGAGCCTTACGCGCTTGCCACTCAGCCCGACGTGCTTGTTTCGCCGCCTCTAACTTGGCCTTTTGTTCTGGAGTGAAAACAGCCTCCATTTTGGTGCGGCTATCGCGCTTAATTGCCTGAATTTGGGTTTTTTGGGCATCTGTTAGACCCAAGTCTTTCCAAGGGCCCCTTTCTTTTTGTGGAGTTTGTGCAAGTAACACGGGTGAAGGAGAGGCTGTTTGGGCATTAACAGCAAAGGAGGTTGCAGTTAAAGTTAGAGCGATCGCTCCAGCAACTAGCGATAATGCTTTGAGTTTCATTACTTATCTGGTGGGTTTTTCCTGATTGGATGACACTATCATAAGAATTTCTCTTTAGTAATCACATGAGGAGAAAGTCATGGTTTTACCCATGACTTTAGTCATGATTGAATTTTGACAAACATGATTGAGAATAAATAGTTAGGAGTACTCCTAACTCATTCATAACTGGAGCAACGTAGCTAATGAATCGTCCAATTCAAATTAAGAAACATCCTTTTCCGTCTCTACTTTATCTGGAGTGGACATTACTGGCGATCACCGCATTGACAGCCGTTATACCACCTCCCTTACGGCATTTTCGTCCTAAGCCTCCAGAACTGTCAATTTGTGGTGCATTTCCAGACTTGTCAGTTTGTAGCATATTACCAAAACTATCAATTTATAGTCTGATTATTTTTGCAGCAATGGGCTTAAGATTACCCAGAAATAACCAGACAACTAAGGTAATCTACACAGGTATTGAAATTTTATTGATTTTAATAATTGGACTTTTTGGGGAAAGATTTGCTCGGTTGTTTCCCTTTCTCTACATAATTTTAGTGACTCGTAGTTGTTTGATATTTCAATTAAATGGGCGTTTATTCGTTACAAGTTTATCATTTTCCTTATTTTTAGTTACTACACAACTAAAATATCAGTTATTCAATTTTCAAGCATCGCCACAGGCACAAGAGCGATATCGATTTTTGATTTTGAATTCGTCGCTGGTATTTGGCTTAAGTTTGGTTTTTGTGTTGTTGATGATGAATGCAGTATTGTCTGAACGGCAAAGTCGAGAAAAGCTAGCGATCGCTAATGAAAAACTGCGCCAATATGCCATGCAAATTGAAAATCAAGCTACTTTAGAAGAACGCAACCGCATTGCTCGTGAAATTCATGATTCATTAGGACATTCTCTAACTGCTTTAAATTTGCAATTAGAAACTGCTTTGAAACTATGGCAATCTAACCCAGGTAAAGCTGAAACATTTCTAGCAACAGCAAAGGAATTAGGTTCAAAAGCGCTAAAAGATGTCCGCGAATCTGTTTCTACTATGCGTTTGAACCCCTTACAAGAACAATCTTTAGAACGGGCGATCGCTAGTCTTTCAGAAAACTTTCATCGCTCAAATGGCATTTTACCAATTTATCAAATCAACCTGCAATATCCTCTACCACCTGAAATAAACACCGCTATTTACCGAATTACTCAAGAATCATTGACAAATATATCTAAATATGCAGATGCCACAGAGGTTAAACTGGAACTCGCTATGACTAGAGGCAATTTGCGATTGATAATTCAAGATAATGGTAGAGGTTTTGATTTAGGGCAAAATACTACAGGTTTTGGGCTTCATAGTATGCGCGATCGCACTTTAGCACTTGGAGGTGAGTTTAATATTAATAGCGCTCCTAGTTCTGGTTGCAAAATTACAGTTAATATTCCCTTAACGAGGTTGACATAATGATTAAAGTGCTGCTGGTAGATGACCAAGGTTTAATTCGTCAAGGATTAAGAGCGTTATTAGAATTAGAACCAGATTTAGAGATAGTGGGAGAAGCAGAAAACGGTGAACAGGCGATTAATTTAGTTGCTAAATTACAGCCAGATGTAGTATTGCTAGATATCAGAATGCCCATTATGGATGGAGTTGCAGCGACGCGAGAAATTCAAAAACGTTTTGCCAAAACTAAAATATTAGTATTGACGACTTTTGATGATGATGAATATGTATCAGCAGCATTGCAAAATGGGGCAATGGGTTATTTATTGAAAGATACACCCTCAGAAGAATTAGCTGTTGCTATTCGTGCCGTTTATAAAGGATATACTCAATTAGGGCCAGGTATAGTTAAAAAGCTGTTAACTCAGTTTTCTAATGCTACACCAACCCAGTCACTGCCTGTACCGTCTAGTTTAGCTGAACTTACTCCGAGAGAAAAAGAGGTTTTGCGGTTAATAGCTACAGGCGCTAGTAACCGAGAAATTGCTCAACAACTTTACATTTCTGAAGGCACTGTAAAAAATCATGTTACGAATATTTTAAACAGATTAAACTTGCGCGATCGCACTCAAGCTGCAATTTGGGCAAATACCTATTTATCCTATTTAAATGAGCCTAATTAAATAATCTTTATCGGAGTGAGGTTAAGCTGTACCTCATTCTTATTAAAAAACATTATAAGACTCCTATTTGATTGCGTAAAAAAACTCGTCCTCAGATCGAAAAGACTGATTCCCTACTCCCTACTCCCTGTCTATCGCGCTTGCGCTTCGCGCACCACGCAAAGAAGTTCATAAATAAAATCGGATTGCTATAGGAATCATATTTGATTTTTGAAATTATTTGCGTAGTCCGGGAGTGGGGAGTAGGGAGTAGGGAATAGGGCTGTAGGGTTTTCGAGTTGTACGGAATTTTTTCATAAATCAAATCGTAGTCCTA
>NZ_JAIVFR010000766.1 GCF_020829685.1 Nostoc sp. CHAB 5715
AATATTCTGAGTTGATTGCCCGTCGCATCCGCGAGACTCAAGTATACTCTGAAGTTTTGTCTTATCGCACTACTTCTGCACAATTGCGCCAACTCAATCCTAAGGGAATTATTCTCTCTGGTGGGCCAAGTTCGGTTTATGGTGATAACGCTCCCCATTGTGACCCAGAAATCTGGAATTTGGGAATACCCGTTTTGGGTGTTTGCTATGGGATGCAGTTGATGGTGAACCAACTCGGTGGGGAAGTGGCAAAGGCTGACCGAGGTGAGTACGGCAAAGCCTCATTATATATTGATGATCCCACAGATTTGCTCACTAACGTCGAAGATGGTACCACCATGTGGATGAGTCATGGAGACTCAGTTACCAAAATGCCATCAGGGTTTGAATTGCTAGCACATACAGAAAATACTCCCTGTGCTGCGATCGCCGACCATGAAAAGAAACTTTACGGCGTTCAGTTTCATCCAGAGGTGGTGCATTCTATTGGCGGAATAGCATTAATCCGTAATTTTGTCTACCATATTTGCGATTGCGAACCTACTTGGACAACAGCGGCTTTTGTCGAAGAAGCAATTCGGGAAATTCGCGCCAGAGTTGGTGACAAGCGGGTGCTGTTGGCGTTGTCTGGTGGGGTGGATTCTTCTACCCTGGCTTTCTTGCTGTATAAAGCCATTGGTGATCAACTGACTTGCGTATTTATCGATCAAGGCTTTATGCGAAAGTATGAGCCAGAGCGATTGGTAAAGCTGTTTCAAGAGCAGTTTCACATTCCTGTAGAGTATGTTAATGCCCGCGATCGCTTTTTAGCTAGAGTTACTGGTATCACAGATCCTGAAGAAAAACGCCGCCGCATCGGACACGAATTTATCAGTGTATTTGAGGAAACATCCAAACGCCTTGGTCACTTTGATTATCTGGCTCAAGGGACTCTTTATCCAGATGTGATCGAATCTGCTGACACCAACGTAGATCCCCAAACTGGTGAGCGGGTAGCGGTGAAAATTAAGAGTCATCACAATGTTGGCGGTTTGCCCAAAGACCTAAGATTTAAATTGGTGGAACCACTGCGGAAACTATTTAAAGATGAAGTCCGCAAAGTAGGGCGTTCCATTGGTTTACCAGAAGAAATTGTCCAACGGCAACCTTTTCCTGGGCCTGGTTTGGCAATTCGCATTCTGGGGGAAGTCACATCTGAGCGGTTAAACATTTTGCGCGATGCAGATTTGATTGTGCGGCAAGAAATTAACCAACGCGGCATGTATCACGATTTTTGGCAAGCTTTTGCTGTATTGCTGCCAATTCGTAGTGTTGGCGTTATGGGGGATCAACGCACTTACGCTTACCCGATTGTTTTACGGATTGTTACTAGTGAAGATGGCATGACTGCTGATTGGGCAAGAGTCCCTTACGATGTACTGGAAGTGATTTCCACTCGGATTGTGAATGAGGTGAAAGGAGTGAATCGGGTGGTTTATGACATCACCTCTAAGCCGCCTGGAACCATTGAATGGGAGTAACCAAGTTTTGAGTTGATTTAGCTCAAAAGCTCATCACCTAATTTGAGATTTTAAATTTTGGATAATGGAATTGAAAGATTCAAAATTCCAAATTTAAAAAAGTCTGTTCACGCAGCGTCTGCACCAGGAGCAAGCGAATTTATTGAAAGCGACGGGAAACTCAATTCCTTTGAGTGGGTGTTCCGGGATAGTCTCCCCGTCGCTTGGGGCATAGGGCATAGGGGAGCCAGCGCCGTGGGCGGGTTTCCCGACTTGAGGCGACTGGCGTCATTGGTAGTTTCTTCCCCATGCCCCATGCCCAAAAACTCCATCCCGCAAGTGGCGTGGAGTTTTTTATTCGTGGTTTACTTCTACCAAAATCCCAACCTGTTATAGCCCACATTCCGCACCTTGGGGTGTCACATAGTGTAATTACTAGGTTTTTATGATTGTTGTAGTTTTAGATAATGCTTCTGCCTGTTTAGATTTAAGTTATTTTACTGTTTTTATGTATATTCAGTAGCTTTGTTTCTGTCTAAAAAACAGTAAAAACCGATTGTGACAGTTGAGGGTGCGGAATGTAGGATCTAATTAAAAATCATTTTCATTATGAGATTTTCAGCCCACTTTGATGCGCCCAGAAAGGTGATATGTACTTTGTTTTGGCTCTTTAGCCGCCATGAGCGTGAATGATACTGCACAAAATGATAATTCTACTTGGAATCGGCAAGTATACCAACGATTGAAACTTGCCCTAAGTCTTGGCTTACGACGACAACTTTTTTTAGCAGTATGTGATGATTTACACTTGAGAAATCAAGTAGCAACCCGTTTGCATTCTACATTGGCTTATCCCATTGGACAAGTGCTATCTCAGCCATCAAATGCCCAGGAAAATAGCACTCTAGCTTATCCCCGATTAGTTACGTTGCGTTTGAATTTAAACGATCCCAATCCCATACTTCAAATAAATCAATGGTTGGCAAACTATCCACCGCCAATTGTTGGGGTATCTTTTGATACCCCTGGAAGACCTTTTCCAGTACCAGCGTTTCAGATTGTCGGCGTGGAGCATCTGACCAAGCAACCAGTCGCTACACAACGGTTATTTTTGCACCATCTCCGCTTAAGTGAACAATATTTCTCTGTACAAGAATCTAGCCGATTCCTTGAATCTAACTTGCTGTTGTGGATACCGCGTCCTTGGCTATCTGCTATCAAGCAATCAGCGCCACAGTTTTGGCGTTGTCGGACTGGCGTATTTGTGTTTGCTGGAGAACCCACACCAGCGACTCAGAATTCGGGTTATCCAGAACGTTTTTCTAATCCCAGAAGCTTGGATTTAGGTTATATTGAGCAGTCGATTGTAGATGAATCAGTTACTCAAGCAGAACTCAGAACCGCCGCCAGCGAGTTAAAGTTTAAGAATAATTCGGATTTTCCGACAGAAACACAAGGGAATGGCGTACACAAAACCGAGGAAGCTTCGCCATCAACAGCAGATTTATTGAAGACTGCGCCACAACAGCAGGAATCTACTAATAGGTCTGGTAGCGGGAGTAATAATCAATCGCTGTTGTCTTTATCTCATATTAGTAGCGAGTTAACGGAGCTAGTAATAGCAACAATAAATACAAATATTGCTCAAGATACAGAGGATTACTTGCAACCGCAGCAGATTTTGTTGGAGATTGAAGAATTACACCAAAAGCAAGTTCCAGGGGAAGTACTGGCAGAAGCTTATCATCGCTTGGGCACTTTATACCGCCTTCGCATTGAGCAAGGATCAACCCTAGAAAATCTGATGGTGGCAATTATTGCCTATCAGGAGGCAATTAGCTATGACGAAACCTCACCACAACTCCCAGATATCTTAAATGATTTGGGTACACTCTACTGGATGCTATACCGTACACCGCCCAATTCTGAGGAAGGACAAACTTATATAGAGCAGGCAATAGAATTTTATCAGTTGGCGTTAAAGATGATCTCGCCCCAGACACATTTAGAAACTTACGCTCGTGTGCAAAATAATTTGGGGACGGCTTATGGTGATTTAGCTCGTTTCTCTTACTCATCTGAAAATTGGCAGCAAGCAGTTTTAGCTTATAGTGAAGCACTCAGTTACCGTACAGCCGACATGGATTCACTAAAGTATGCGGCTTGCCAGAACAATTTGGGTACTGCTTACTGATAAAATTCTATTGC
>NZ_JAIVFR010000767.1 GCF_020829685.1 Nostoc sp. CHAB 5715
ATCAGGTGAGCAAAGTGTTGGGCTTGCCTGCTTGTGATTCATTGGAACTGAAGCAGGGATTCTCACACATGGGTATGGATTCCCTGATGGCTTTGGAATTGAAGAACAGTTTGCAAACTTCTTTGCAACATTCTTTACCTTCAACTTTAGTGTTTGACTACCCGAGTGTTGAAGTTTTGGTTGAGTATTTAGCTAAAGAAGTACTGTCTTTGCAGCTATCTGATACCGAGTTGCAACCAGATCACCTGCCATACAATATGTTAGAACAACTCTTTGAAGACGAAATAGCATATTGACTAAGAGAAGAATGGCACTAAGAAAAGCTATAAAGCTTACCAATTAACGGGACTTAAACATTTTTAAGAAAAAAACAAGCCTCAAACCCATACAGGGTAAGGAAAATACACCAAAGGCTCAAAAATGCTTGAAAACCAGATATATCAAGAAAGTGAAGAAGGCAGAAGGCAGAGGGCAGAAGGCAGAAGGACTGCAATACAGTATAGGCTTCAAACCTACACTGATTGCAAGACACCAAATCGAAGATTTTGGTATGGGGCTTCAACCCTTACTCCCTTCGGTCGTGGCAGAGGGCAGGAATCAGAATTCCCTTCTGCCTTCTGCCTCCTGCCCTCTGCCTTTCTTGCTAAGCAAACCGATGTCAAAGTCTTTCTTTATATACATTTGATTGTTTTTTCTGGCTACTTTTTGTCTAAGTCCCATTAAAGCGTCACAACCAAGTTTGGTAATAGCAACCATTAAATCTACTTCTCTGGCAATAATTAATTGCGTATCTAGTTCTCTCAAAGAGCCTAAAGCTGTGACGCGACTGGGGGTGAGAGGACGATGGGAAGAAGAGCTTACCCTGGGAAAAGCGTTTTTTCTTGAACCGCGACAAGGTTCAAATCCGGGCAAGCTCTTGAGATAACGAGTGAAGCGAGAGACCGTGGCATAACTACCGATATAGCCCGCCTGTCGAATTTCCTCAAACAGTTCTTGGGTGTTGTAGTTACCACTATTCCAGCGACTGAGGAGGTAATCTTGATAAGGGTTGAGAAGACTGAAACCTTGGTCGCTACGTTCACGACGTTCGGTAAAAATGCGCCTTTTACACAAAGTATTGATGCAAAAAAACTTCCGCACCTTTAGCTGTAAAGTAATGCTGTAATCAGCCCAGGGTAAGTCTGCTAAGAAGCGTTCATAGCGGCTATGAATTTTATGAGTTGCTTGGTTACAAACTGGACAATTAACTACTTTACTTATTGCAGAAACAATCAACCAAATCTTCGTCTTTATCTCGTCAAGTTGGCAATTCTCAAGTTTCAGATTGTTTGAATCTGGTAAGAGGTGAGTTAGCACCGACATAGGGCTTGCTGAGGCTTATCCCTCAAATGTTTGATGGAGTGAAGTTTGAAGTATCTCAATTATATCTTTCTGACTTCCGACTTCTGCCTTCTGCCCTCTGCCTTCTGCCTTCCCCCAACCGAGATCACCAAAAGTTGCCAAGAACCCATATTGTGAGCTAAAAGTTTATTTTATGATTCAAACCACAGTAGTGTTTATTGTGTTGGCTTGCTCGTCTCCTGTGAAAGTATTTCATAAACGAGTAAGCTTTTTCTAACTCCAAAAACTTTTTAGAGAATTCGTGTATTAATTTTTACATCTAAAACACACGGCGTTCGCGCTTCTAGCCGCCGGGTACGCCATCGCCAAAAATGCTGAACTTTTTTTCTAGCGATCGCAGTACTGCATTAAGGACTATCGCCTGCCTCATCTATTCACTGTTCAATAGCTTTTAAAGCTGTAGTGCTTATTTTGTAAAGTCTATGCTGTGTAACTGGCTGGTTGCAGTAAGTTCCTTTACTACATTAGCTCTCTTTTTTCATCCTCTTCTGTGGTGAAAATCTTGAATTAAAATACATCTTTTGAAAACAGTAAGAAGATGATTTTAATATTTATTTTTGAGCTAATATGCTAATAGATATATCGAAAACAGTAATTTTTTAATAAAGTCAGTAATTAGATAGATGACTTATAACCAGCAGCACAAACAGTTGCGGCATAAATCAAGATTAGGAGTTGAAGTTCTGCAAGGTTACAATCTTACTGACCTTACAGAACAACAGAGGTATGAATTAAAAAAATCTCTTTGGGAACATGGTGTTATTGTAGCCAGACAGCAAAATCTGACTGCATTACAGTTAAAAGAATTCACAAGACAAACCTTTGGGGAATTAATAATTGGGGTTTTTCCGCTACTTTTATGGAGAATTAATAGTAAAGTGCCAGTTTAAGAGACTGCGTAATCGGAAATTGCTAAAGTTACGAAAGCCATATCCAAGTCTTTTAATTAACTTAAGTTTATTATTAATTCCTTCAACAAGACCACTTGTAGTCCTCCCGTCAAAATAGCCTACTATCTCACCAAACCATCTAACCATTGTACCTATACTTTTCGGAAAATATGAAAGCGCATTATGCATCCAATCTAATAATTTAATTATGCTGTCATCCCAAGATACAGTTGATTCAAATATGTCTCTAAAATCTTCTTTCAGTCTGTGCATTTTAGCCAGAATTGGGGAACTTCTTGAGCAGACTTTAACTTTTACTTTTGCTTATCATTTCAAGAATCTTCATTTTTAATAAAGCTGTATTTGCTATTTTTAAACCTATGTTGCTTCATAGTGAATATCAATAAACCATTTCCCTAAATCCGGGAAAGCTTCATGAGTTGAATCAGTCAAACGCTTGATTTGCTTCTCAAGAGTTGACATAGCTTCTTTTGTTAGCTTAACTCCTAACTCATAAGTTTCAGTGACTAGTTTAACAACAGGATGTTTCCCATTCCAGGTCATATTATGAGCAAATTTTAAAGCGGTTTCTACTTCATCTAAAATGCTCCCATTCCAATAATTTTCTAGTATAGCCCAAGTCCGTTCGATGGGATTATATTTACTGTGATAGGGAGGGTAGTAAGCTAAACGTAAATTCAGTTGATATTTCTGATACCATTTTAATATGAAGCTGCATAGAAAAGGGCTTCTAAAATAAAATTATAAGATGAGATAGACATGACTTGCTCAAATGTAAGTTGCTCGAATAATTGTTGTATGCGATCGCGTAAATCTTGCAAAGAAGAAAAAAGTTCATTATGAAGTGATTTTTTGAGAAACTGCTGTCAGCCTTTCAATTGGATTAAGTTCAGGGGAATGAGATGGTTGAAGCAGGGGAATAATATTTTCAGGCCAATTAATTGCACAACTTACATGAGCTGGGGCTTGGTCAATTTGTAAAATTGCATAATCTCCACTTAATTGCTCAGATAACCAGTCTAAAAACTGTTGAAAATAGTCACCATTAAGCTTGGGGTAAACGTGGCTGGAAATGTTGTCCTGTTAATGGTTCAATTGCACCATAAATCCAAAAATTTTCTCTCTGCCATTTCACGGGTACAGTTGGTTTAACTCCAGAAGCCGTAATTACTTTTCCTGTTAAAGTTTTTAATCCCACCCTGGTTTCATCCTGGCACAGATAATGAATACACTTTCCAAGTGCTAGATGTTTTTCTAGGCTATTGAGGATGATACCGAGTTTTTTTTCAACTCAGATACTAACTTTTCATCCTGCTTATGGCAATGATACCGTGGTACTTTGAGTTTTGCTCCTAATCTATATCGAACCCATGCATAAACTGTTGCATACT
>NZ_JAIVFR010000768.1 GCF_020829685.1 Nostoc sp. CHAB 5715
AAGTAAACTTGTAATATTGAAAGTAAACTTGTAAATACAGTTGGCTAGCTATATAAGCAGTGAAGATCGAAAGCAAACAAAAACTGATTGAAATCATTAAACTAGCTCGCGGTTCAATGAGTCAGCGAGCGTTTGGTAAGCTTTTGGGGGTATCTGCTACTGCTGTTCAGATGTGGGAAAAAGGTGTGAAGGTACCAGATACAGAAAATTTGGCTCGAATCGCATCGAAAGCAGGCTACACAATGGAAGAGTTAATCAGTTGCATTGATGGCAAGCCAATTCCAGAAACCTCAGATTTGAGTCTGATTCTTAGACAAATCCAGCACATGCCTTTGGCCCAAGTGGCTCAAATTGTGCAAGCTGCGGCAGATAGATTGGCGGCTGTGGCTGAAGCATCTGGGGATGAAGCAAAAGCAAGTTGAATATTTGTTCAGGATTGAATTTAAATCATCAAACTATAGCGTTTCTCGTTTGTATGCAATACACTCTGACCTCTCTCCTAAAAGGAGAGAGGCTTTGAATTTTACTCCCCTTCCCTTGTAGGGAAGGGGCTGGGGGTTAGGTCTATATTGAACTCAACCCAGAAGCACTATAGCTCTCGTCTTTTGCTGTCAAGATTCAACTCTATGGATATGGACAAATCTTTTTTGTATGACCAAGACTTCTATGGCTGGACACAGCAGCAGGCTAAAGCATTAGAGCAGAGGCTAGTTATGGAACTAGACTGGCAACACCTGCAAGAGGAAATTCAAGCTTTGGGGAGACAGGAGTATCGGGAACTCGTGAGCCGTCTGAGTGTATTACTCGGTCATCTCTTGAAGTGGGAGTATCAACCCGAACAACGCTCTCGCAGTTGGTTTTTAACAATTCGAGAACAGCGTCGCACCATCCACAGACATTTGCGACAGAACCCCAGCTTAAAGTCTCGAATAGAAGAAGCCTTGTTAGATGGCTTTGAAGCGGGAGTGGATTTGGCACTACGAGAAACTAACTTACCATTACGAACTTTTCCAGAGCATTGCCCTTATTTATTTGATGATGCGATCGCAGACAATTTTCTGTGCGATACTCGTCAGGACTGGGAAGGATAATTACTCCATTTTTCTTGATTAATTCATAACATAGGAATTGCCAAAAATACTTAAGGCAATTCTCAATCGAAAATGGTAGCAGCGACACCTGAAAGTCTAGATAATTTTGTTAACTTTTGTAAGCAGCACATCAAGGGACAGGAAAAAAAGGAAGCGCAAACCTTTTTAGATAGATTCTTTCGGGCGTTTGGGCATGAGGGAGCGCTGGAAGCGGGAGCCAGTTACGAAGAGGCAATTAAACAAGGCAGCAAAAAGGGTAAAACTGGTTTTGCTGATTTGGTGTGGAAACCCCGTGTGCTGATTGAGATGAAGAAGCGCGGGGAGGATTTAAGTAAACATTATTCCCAAGCATTTGATTATTGGACGCGCTTAGTACCAGACCGTCCGCGTTATGTGTTGTTGTGCAATTTTGAGGAATTTTGGATTTTTGACTTTGATATCCAATTGGATACACCAGTAGATGTAATACTGCTGGAACAATTGCCAGAAAGGGCAGGAGCCTTTGCATTTATGGAGTTTGGCGACAAAACTCCTGTTTTTCGCAACAACCAGCTAGAGGTGACAGAACGTGCTGCGCGTCGCATGGGAGAGTTACTGCTAGAACTGGAAAAACGTGGGATTGAGAAGTTAACAGCGCAGCGTTTCATTTTGCAATGTGTGCTGGCCATGTTTGCAGAGGATAGGCAACTTTTACCCCGTGATATGTTTGTTTCTTGTGTTCAGGATTGCATGAGTGGGGCGAGTTCCTATGATATTTTGGGTGGTTTATTTCGGGAAATGAATTTGCCAGGAATTACACCTGCGGGACGTTATAAAGGTGTGGATTATTTCAACGGCGGGTTATTTTCGCAGATTCATGCGATTGAGTTGACAAGAGAAGAATTGAATTTTTTGGATGTATCGGCGAAAGAAAATTGGAGTAAGGTACGTCCAGCAATTTTTGGGAATTTGTTTGAAGGTACGGTGGATAAAAAAGAGCGTCATGCGCGGGGAATTCACTTTACTTCAGAATCGGACATTATGAAAATTGTCCGTCCAACCATTAGCCGCTATTGGGAAGAAAGAATTGAAGCAGCAAGCACAATTGCTGAACTTTCTACATTGCAATTGGAACTGCAAAGTTATCGCGTACTTGATCCAGCTTGTGGTTCGGGTAATTTTTTGTATATGGCTTATCAGGAACTTAAGCGAATTGAAATTTTGCTGTTAGATGCAATTAAACAGCGTCGTAAATCTGAAGATAAGCAAATTCAAATGGGTTTTGTCACACCACAGCAATTTTATGGAATGGATACAAATCCTTTTGCAGTGGAATTGGCACGAGTAACGTTGATGATTGCGCGAAAGATTGCTATTGATAATTTAAAGCTGACTGAGCCTGCGTTACCTTTGGATAGTTTAGATAACAATATTGTTTGTCAGGATGCCCTGTTTAGTGAATGGCAGAAAGCTGATGCGATTATTGGTAATCCACCCTTTTTGGGTGGTTCTAGAATACGTCAAGCATTAGGAGACAATTATACAGAAAAAGTATTTACTAAATTTTCGGATGCTAAAGCACAAATAGATTTTTCTTGTTACTGGTTCCGGTTAGCTCATATTCATATTGGAGAAAGTGGCAGAGCCGGATTAGTCGCTACAAATTCTATTAGTCAAGGTAAAAGCAGAGCCGCTTCTTTAGACTACATTACTCAAAATGATGGTTATATTCATGAGGCGATTTCTACTCAACCTTGGTCAGGAGAAGCAAATGTTCATGTGAGTATTGTTAACTGGAGTAAACAAAAACCTAAAAATTGTTATCTAGATGATTGCATAGTTAAAAAAATCACGTCTTCACTCACATCAATAATTAATGTTTCATGTACAGTTCACTTAATAGCCAATTTGAATAAGAGTTTTGTAGGTGTTCAGCCGAATGGAAAAGGATTTTTTGTAATTGAACACCAAGTAAAAGACTGGATTAAAGCTAATCCAAAGAATAAAGAAGTTCTTAAGCTCTCTGCATCAGCTACAGATTTGACAGATAATCCTCACGGTACACCTAAAAGATGGATTATTGATTTTCAAAATTTTAGCATTGAGGAAGTCAGTGAATACGAACTTCCTTTTCAATACTTGAAGACTAATGTTAAAGCAGAACGGCAAACAAACCGTGAAGCTATTTTACGGGAAAAATGGTGGAGATTTAAACGTACTAATGAAGCAATGAGAACAGCGCTTTCTGCTCTACCTTTTTACTTTATTGTCCCTAGACATTCTAAATGGTTTATTTTCATTCCTGCTCAACCTCACTGGCTACCAGCCGACTCAACTACAGTTGTTGCTTCAGATGACTTCTACATTCTGGGAATTTTGACATCTAAAGTTCATCGTTTTTGGGTTAAAGCTCAAAGTTCAACTTTAAAGAGTGACACTCGCTACACTCATAATACCTGCTTTGAAACCTTTCCCTTTCCCCAAACCCCTGACACTAAATTAGTTAATCAAATTCGCTCCAAGGCTGAAGAACTCCATCAATATCGCACACAACAAATGGAGTCAAAAAAATGTGGAATTACCATACTTTACAACAAATTTTTTGATGAGCCAACCAGCCAGCTTTAT
>NZ_JAIVFR010000769.1 GCF_020829685.1 Nostoc sp. CHAB 5715
TTTGATGACTAAATAATCCGAAAAATTTTTAGTCTACTTCAGTAGACTTTAGCTATGAGCCGCTGAAATTCATTTCTGGGCGGGCGTGGAAGCCAACAGATAAGCGATTTTTAGCTTAAGTTGACACGAATGGGCAATGCCATGCCCCTACGATAAATCTATATGTATCAGGGTTTTCGTGAATTGGTGTAAAAAAGCTCTCTAGAGGTTCTTTTATCAAAAACCGTCTCAATCACACTTCGACACATTAATGCATAATGTGAGCTATTTGTATAGTGCCTAAATCCTAGTAAAATACTTTCGCAAATCTAAGTAGGAAGATAGATGGAAGTTTCTGGACGCAACATCAATTACCCACTGAATCCTCCTCTCACTCTTGAAGATTTTCCCGTCCTTCAAACTGAAAAATATACCCTACGGCTAGCGTCAACTGAAGAAGAATTAGAATCAATTTTTCGGTTGCGCTTTGAAGTTTTTAATCTTGAACTAGGCGTGGGATTTTCTGCTTCTAACTTTACCCAGATGGATATAGATAAGTTTGATATGGTTTGCCATCATTTAATCATGATCTCCAAACAAACTGGTAAAACCATTGGAACTTATCGGATGCAAACCTATGCAATGGCTTCTCAAAAACTAGGCTTTGATGCTGCCGATATATTTAATCTTAATGCAATTCCCAATTCTGTGCTTCAGGCATCAGTTGAAGTTGGACGTGCATGTATAGCTAAAGAATACCGCAACAGTCAGGCACTTTTACTATTATGGAAAGGGCTAGCAAATTATCTCATCTGGAGTAGAAATCAATATTTCTTTGGCTGTGCATCATTACTAACACAATGCCCTTTAAAAGCTACTTGCACTTATGATTATTTTCAGCAGAATGGCTTGATGCATCCAAGTATTTTGGTTTATCCAAATTCACAATTTTGTCTAAAAATGCCTCCGAATTGTCCAGATTCATATAATGTTGAGACTCCTAAAATTTTACAGGCATACTTGAATATTGGAGCTAAAATATGCAGCCTTCCAGCTATTGATCGGCAGTTTAAGACTATTGATTTTTTAACTATATCTAATAGCAATGACTTTCCTAGATGGCGTTACCAAATTTTGTAAACATCCTCTAACTTGAATTCTCCTCATTGCTTTGTAGGGAATTCAGGGCTACCATAAAATTTGGGCTAAACCCAAATTTTATGGGGACTAGCGCTATACTTTACTGTCGATTATAGTTCAATACGGTTCAGTTAAGAAGAATCGTAGGTTGGGTTGAGCGACAGCGAAACCCAACAAAGCCTTGATAATGTTGGGTTTCGTTCCTCAACCCAACCTACGCCAGTTTTAATTTTTAGCCTTAACTGAACTGTATTGGATTATAGTTAATCACCAACTCTGAAATACTACCAGTATGACTTGAATCACGTCTCAATTATTTACCTTTTAACATTTTTGTCTTCCAATGCTCTTACTTTCTCTGACAATGCTAATATTGTTTTTTGCTGTTCCTGAACAACTTTGGTTAGTACCCCTACGATATCCATAGAACTGAGTCCTTTTTTATCAGGGGTTGCTACAAGCTCTGGAACATCTTCTGCAATGAATCCAATGTGGTGTGTTTTTTCTGTATCAGCTTTGTATTTGAACTTGACAGGGTTCAAGTCTTTTAGTGTCTCAAGTGCCTCTTTACTTGAAAGCTCGGTAATATTTTCCTTCAACTTCTTAGATGAACCCTGGATTAACGCACCAGTAATTGAAACATTTCCATTGGGGTTCAAACTCATTACATTATTATTTGTAAGGTTTGAAAAGAAATTCATTACGCTGTTATTACCAGGACCAACTGCGATATCCCAAAAGGCAAAAGTAGCCACATTGAATCGCAATCGGGCGAAATCACCCTCCTGTGTCTGCCTGATCTGAATCTGAGGAAAGTTCAAATCAAGATTATTACTGACAAAAATCCTTTGGCTCTGTTGTGCTTGTGCTGGTTCATCGCCAAGGATTTTTGTAGCTGCTGCTCCAACAATGAAAGCGCTAGTTGCTTTTAAAATTTGATTGCGAGAGAAGTTATTAGACATATGGTTATTAACCAAATGGAATGTAAGTTAAGAAGAAATTAAATACCTCTGCTAGTTAATCAAGTAGACTAGCTCTTAACCATAATATCAATGTATGCGTTAATAGAAGAGAGGTATTTATAAAACTTACACATCTTATACCAATTCACGAAAATCCTGATACATATAGATTTCTCGTAGGGGCATGGCAATGCCATGCCCCTACCAGCGTATTTGTATCATTATTAAAGCTGGTTTTTCCTTGCGTTTATTGGCTATGCCGAGAATTATTTAATGTGCCATTATCGGTTCCTGGTGTAGCGATCGCACTTATGGCAATTTCTCCAATTCAACTAGTTTATGCCCAAGAAGCACAAGAATATATTCTCTGGTTAGTCACCATATTACTATCTAGTGCGTCTCTATTACGAGCAATGCGGCTAGAATCAAAAGATAAAGATAAGCCACTAGAAGAACGACAACGACCAGATTTATTCGCTATCTGGAGCATTTATGCAGTAACTTTAGCCATTAGTCTTTATACTTTTCTTTGGAGTGCATTTGTAGCACTTGCTCACGGAATTTATGTAATAATAACTGCCAAATTTAAGTTGACTGAAACTGTCAGAACTTATCTATTAGTATCTTTGGTAGGTTTTTTAGCCTTCATGCCTTGGATAACAATTGTGATGGGTGACTTTTTTCAATTTTTGATTTCAGCAGAGAAAACGAAAATTAAGTCATCTTCGATGCCTATATTTCCATTTTTGCAGATGCAGTTAAGCCAGATTTTTTTTGATATAGACCTTAGACAAAATAATCCTCTAAACTCTTTAATTACACCCATTTTTTTAATTTTGGTAGGATATTCAATTTGTTTTCTTTGTCTAACAACTAACTATAAAGTCTGGTTTTTTATCATTACATTGATTGTAGTGCCAGCGCTACCCTTAATACTGTCAAGTGCTGGTAGCATACAATTATCTACCGAACCATATTTCCTACCAGCTTATTTAGGAATCCAAGTAACTGTTGCTTACCTACTAGCTACGCAAATATATAATGAAAGCGTATCACGCCGGAGCATTTGGCAGATAATCATGGCATTAATGATTATTTGTGGACTGATTTCTTCTAAGGTGAGTTCCCAGGCAGAAACTTGGTGGAATAAGGGTATGAGTTATGACAACCCACAAGTTGCCCAAATCATCAATCAGACGAGTAGTCCAGTTTTGGTTTGTGATGCTTTGGGCAATAATTATGGAAATGTTTTTTCTCTAAGCTATCTTTTGGAACTTCATTGACTTACAAAGTGCTGTATGTGATATTTATAGCGTTTACCGCTTTGGTGAGATACAAACCCCACCCCCAACTCCCTCCCCGCTTGGTAGGCTACGGTGTACACATAAGTTTGAAAATAGCTGAAGAAGACAGGTTTTACCCCACCCTAACCCTCCCCTTGTGAAGGGGCTACGGTGTACACACAAGTCTGAAGTTGTTCAAGAATCTGGGTTTTACCCCACCCTAACCACTGCTTGAATTCAATGAACGATACCTCCAATTCAATAAACGACCACCCGAATTCAATAAACGACCACCCGAATTCAATAAACGACCACCCGAATTCAATAAACGAC
>NZ_JAIVFR010000076.1 GCF_020829685.1 Nostoc sp. CHAB 5715
ATTCCTATTTGATTTTTGAATAAACACCGTACACCTCGAAAAGCCTGATTCCCTACTCCCTACTCCCTATTCCCTACTCCCCGCCTACGCAAATAATTTCAAAAATCAAAGCGGATTACTATATGTGTGATATTTTTACCCCAACTGAGTTACAGTAATTTTCATAAATAGACCACACGATAGGGTAGCACAGCTGTGCTACCCTACTACATCTATCCCAACTGACTTGATATCATGCTGACATCAACGGCTAACTTTTTGCCCAGCTTGAGCAACTGAAGACACTGATTATCTGCTTCATTATCAAGGCTAGTGATACACACTGGCGCTATCTGACTGTGCAGACAACTAAAGTATAGTTCCTGCGATCGCTGTAGGGAAATATCAATATTTAGTTGATCCCCGACATCAATCAATCGTTCCAACAGTTGGATATCTGCATTAAAACTACCATTGGCATCGTGCAATAATTGCCAGAGCGATCGCGCAATTAACTGTTCTAACATCTGCTTACCGTCGGGAATATTCAGCCGACAACGCAGATGTTTTGCTTCAGTAGCAATCGCCTCCAATTCTAAGATATGACTCCAACTCTTTTGGGGATCAGCGATATCTTGCTCAAGCGATCGTAATGTGATCAGACAGCGATGCCCTAAAGCAATATCTGCTGCTACCTGCAATTCTTGCGGTACTGCTATTTCATCTCGATGAAACGCCATCAGCACACCATAATTATCACGGTATGCTTGGGTATACAACTGTCCTAAACGTGTCAGTGTTTCCTCAGTAAGCAGCCGCATAATCCGGTGGCGTTCTTCAGCAAATAGATTCTGTAAGCTAAAAGCTTCTTCTCCAAATAGCTGTGTCATCGCCAAGATAGTATGAGCCGCACTAGCTTGTTTTAGCGCCCCAAACAGCTTTTCTTTTAATTGGCTGTAGTCACGCCGCCCGGTAAATTGCTGAATGCCGCAGTGGAAATCCCAGCCTCCCAAATGCAGAACTGCAAATACCAAATGCTCACTTTCCCAAGTAATCTCTGATACCAGCTTTAAATTTCCCACAGCCAGAGTTAGCGATCCCATCCGTTGCAGTTGGTAATCTAGCTCATTGGCTGCGTAGCAATAAACCCGCTTCTGGTAACGCTGAGACTGTTTGTCAGGAGCATCTTTTCTCGGTAAAGAATTGTGCGCCTCTGCTGGTTTCTGATTAGTAAATAGAGAAGTAATGGCGTAATGGGCTGCTACTTGCTTAAAGCCAAGTTGAGCAGTTAACACGAGTTGCCGATAAATTTCCGCACCGTGTTTGAACTGATCCACATTACTGGGGGCTAAACCAAGACGTTTGACGAAGCCTTTTTCCAACTGCACACCAGCCACTTCCCCTGCCAATTCTAAAGCACGGGCGGCGTAGCGCAGAATTTGTGTCCCCTCTGGACGGGAAATTTCTTCAAAAAACCAACCGCAACTAGTGAACATCAACAAAGCGTGACGCTGCATTTCTAACAAGCGCAAAGCGTCTACTTGTTCGGCTGCGGTTAGTTTGTGGGTTTGATGACGGGCGAGGAAACGGTTGACATTGGTAGCAGAGCGATCGCGCATTACTTGGATATATTCATCTCGTGCTAGCCAGGGATCACGAAATAACTGTCTACCATGTTCCGCATACACCTCAGTTAGCTGATCCCGCAGCCAATTTAGGGAATCCCGCAAGGGACGACGCCATTTCTGATGCCAAACTGAGCCTTCCCCACCGCAACCACAGTTATCTTCCCATCTGCCGACACCGTGGGCGCAACTCCAGGCTGTGACTGACTTCAATTCCACTTCCCAACTGGGAGAATTTAAGCTCAGGTAGTGGGCGAAGTTCGTCACCGTCCAACCTTGTTGAGGAAACTCTTTGGTAAAGGCATAGGCTAAAGTTTTCTCAGTTCCCTTTTTGTGGTGTCCGAAGGTTTCCCCATCTGTCGCCACAGAAATCAACTGTGCCAGACGATGATCCCCACGCACCGCCGAACCGATACGTCCGGCAAAGTGACTGGAATTATAAACGACATCACTAAAACCCATGTCCCGCGATATCGGCCCATCGTAGAAGAAGATATCAATGTAGGGGGGAGAGACGCGATTAATCGCGTCTGTACTAGGGAGTGGTGAGTGGTTACTATCCCCATTCCCTACTCCCAATTCCCTACTCCCTTCTTTGATCGCATTCAGAGGTGAAGATGAAGGTAAGAGTGTGGGCTTCAAATAACAACGGTAGGGACGGGTAGAATCAATCTGACTACCGCCGACTTCGATCCATTCAGGATTGGGATGATCTTGAGTGGGGAGGGGACGACAACGCAGCGCTTGAGATGGTGCAAGGATAATGAAACGAATACCCTCAGCAACAAGAGCTTCTAAGGTTGCGTAGTCTACAGCAGTTTCTGCTAGCCACATCCCTTCGGGATCGCGTCCAAAGCGGGAGCGGAAGTCTTCTTTACCCCAGCGAATTTGGGTATATTTGTCGCGTTCGTTCGCCAGAGGCATGATGATGTGATTGTATACTTGCGCGATCGCATTCCCGTGACCATGCAAGCGATCGCTACTCTTGGCATCCGCCTCTAAAATGCGCTGATAAACCTCCACATCGTAACGTTCTAGCCACGACATCAGCGTTGGCCCAATATTAAAACTGAAATACTCATAATTGTTCACGATCCCCACCACTTCGCCTCGGTCATTTAAGACTCTGGCAAAGGCATTTGGACGATAGCATTCCCAATGAATCCGCTCATTCCAGTCATGGCTTGGTGCAGCGCTCGGTTGGCGTTCAATTGCGTCCAGATAAGGGTTTTCCCTTGGTGGCTGGTAAAAATGACCATGCACCGTCACATAAACACCATTAGCATTTCTCAGGGGATCGGTTTCTTTGGTGTTATTGGGATCTGAATGTAATGTTAACGTTGAGCCAGAGCTAGCTGGCATTTGGTCAGCAGAAGTCATGTATATTTATCCAAAACAAAAAACTTGCAGTTGCACCGAAAACATTGTGCGTAAACCTTTCTACAATAGTTTTTACACAAAATCCGGTATAAACGACAACTATGGAATCCAACCAAATTTTTGACAAAGCTGTTTTATTGTAGTGAGAAATCTGCGTTATCGCACAGCCCTTTCCCTGAAGGCTTAAAGTAATTAGCCATTGAACAAAGCCTTAGTTAGGGGTTTTCTCTTTTTGGGCGTCAATCAAAATTTTAATTGTCTTTTAATATATTAAACCCCATTTTTGATGTAATATTTTGGCTCAAATTCATACTTTTGCAACAAAAGATTACAAGAACTCATTATATCGCAATCTTATTTTACATACACAGCACTGAACTGAAAACAGTACAATTTCTGAATTGCTCTACAGGTGGTTGAGAGTATCCTATGGAAGTGCTGAGTTAAAAGTAAGAAGTTATGAGTGAGGAGTTAGAAGTGAGGAGTGAGGAGTGAGGAGTGAGGAGTGAGGAGTGATTAGAAGTTTTACTCATAACTCATAATTCATAACTCTTAACTCCTAACTCATAACTCCGTAAGATACCCTCAACCCAAAACAACAAATGTCAACTAAAAACATTATTCTTCTGGTTTTATTACTATTTATCCCAGTTTCCCTAGCAGCCCACTTTCTGGAGTGGGGAGAATTGATAGTTTTCATTACAGCTGGATTAGCAATTCTGCCCTTAGCAGCTTGGATGGGTACAGCCACAGAAGAAATTGCTGTCGTAATGGGGCCATCATTGGGGGGTTTGTTAAACGCCACATTTGGCAATGCAACAGAACTAATCATTGCCCTAGTAGCGCTGAACGCTGGATTAATAGATGTAGTCAAAGCCAGTATCACGGGATCGATTATTAGCAACTTACTACTGGTGATGGGTTTGTCCATGCTTTTGGGGGGACTACGTTACAAAGAACAGACATTTCAGCCAATTGTGGCGCGGGTGAATGCTGCTTCGATGAATTTGGCGGTGATTGCCATTTTGATGCCAACGGCGATGAATTATACTTCTCAAGGAATTAATGAACAAACACTGCAAAATCTTTCTATTGCTGTTGCTGTAGTATTAATCTTGGTTTATGCCCTAACGCTGCTATTTTCAATGAAAACCCACTCCTATCTTTATGATGTGGGTGTAGCGGAGACAGAAGAAAAGGAAACCCCTCATGCTAAACCAAATATGATGTTGTGGGTTGGCGTGTTGCTAGTATGTACCTTGCTAGTGGCAATTGAATCAGAGATGTTAGTCGATTCTCTGGAAGTGGCTACATCTCAGCTAGGTTTGACGGCGCTGTTTACAGGGGTAATATTGGTTCCCATCGTCGGTAACGCGGCTGAACACGCCACAGCAGTCACCGTGGCGATGAAAGATAAGATGGATCTTTCCCTTTCGGTAGCTGTGGGATCAAGTATGCAGATTGCCTTATTTGTTGCACCCGTGTTGGTTATAGCAGGGCGGATATTGGGTAAACCAATGGATTTGGATTTCAAACCTTTTGAATTAGTAGCTGTGGTTGTGTCAGTGTTGATTGCAAACAGTATTAGTTCTGATGGAAAGTCCAATTGGCTGGAAGGCACTTTATTATTAGCTGCTTATATAGTATTGGGGTTCGCCTTCTACTTCCATCCAGTTATGGAAGGTATGGGGTAGTACTGCAAGGCGGAAGTCAAAAGTCATGCATTCAAAAGTTTTGTATATCAAGGCTTTTGCAAGTTTTAAAATGGTAGCTTGATTTCCGCCGCGCTGTACTAGTTAGTTAGTAGTGCGACGCCGATAGCGAAGCGTTAGCGAGTCTTCGAGCGTCATAGCCCGTCGTAGACATCGCTCATAGTTTAACCCATTCGCAAAAGTCCCTACCCTCAACGCCAGTAAAATAAAGAGATATAAGAGCGATCGCCTATATGAGCTACTGCCTTAATCCCCATTGTCCCAAGCCGGAAAATCCTAATGATGTCAAGTTTTGCCGGACTTGCGGTTCTAAGTTACTCCTTAAAGAACGTTACCGTGCTATCAAACCAATCGGACAAGGTGGTTTTGGCAAAACCTTCTTAGCCGTGGATGAAGATAAACCTTCAAAACCACGCTGCGTAATTAAGCAATTTTATCCCCAAGCCCAAGGCACTAATACTCTTGCCAAAGCCGTAGAGTTATTTAACCAAGAAGCGGTGCAGTTAGATGAATTGGGCAAACATCCCCAAATTCCCGAACTACTGGCATATTTTACCCAAGAAGACCGGCAGTATCTTGTACAAGAATTTATCGACGGGCAAAACTTAGCCCAGGAATTGGCACATCGAGGTGCTTTCAATGAAATACAAATCCGGCAACTATTAAATGATTTATTGTCAGTATTGCAATTTTGTCACGCCAGACACGTAATTCACCGCGATATTAAGCCAGAAAATATTATTTTACGCGAGAGAGATAGAAAACTAGTTTTAGTAGATTTTGGTGCTGCTAAATCTGCCACTGGCACCGCCTTAAATAAAACTGGTACAAGTATTGGTAGTCCAGAATATGTTGCTCCTGAACAAATGAGAGGTAGGGCTGTTTTTGCCAGCGATATTTACAGTTTGGGTGCTACTTGTATTAATTTATTAACTGGGCGATCGCCCTTCGATTCTTATGATACCAACAACGATACTTGGGTTTGGCAGCAATACTTGAAAACTCCTGTTAGTAATCAGTTGAGTCGCATTCTCAACAAGATGTTAGAAAGTATTCCAATTCGGCGTTATCAAACAGTAGATGAAGTTCTCAAAGACTTAAATCAACAGTCACAAGTAGCAGCCACACCAGCGATGTCTACGGTGGTCACTGAGCGACTTGTGCCGAGCGAAGTCGAGGTAAGTCGAAGTGCGGGCTACGCCAACGCACCAAAACCGATCCCTCAATCGCCACCCAATTCTCCACCCACATTTGTATCGCCATCTCCTAGTCAAATTGATCTAGAATTAGAAGAAATGAAAACCCAATTTTTAGGTGGCAGCAAACCTCAACCAAATAAAATACAACCACCAAACCCCACATCTGGGCCTTCTAGTATAAATAAAATAGATGAAGAATTAGAAGAGTTAAAAGCTAAATATCTTGGTAATAACAATCCTTAAGATCATTTAGCTTAAAACCATAAACTTTCTAGGTTGGGTTGAACTTTAGTGTTACCCAACAAACCACCAAAAATGTTGGGTTTCGTTCCTCAACCCAACCTACGATTCTCTTACTTAATCGTCCTCTAAATTAATTAATTATCCAGTATCATAGCTTGCTGCCCTTGAGGCGAAGTCACATAGCCTAAGAAAGCTTGAACTCCAGGGCTAGCAGGGTTTTTATAGACATAAAACAGTTGCCGTTGGTAGGGATAAGCACTTGCATCGGGAGTCAATCCATCAATTGGAACAAATCGCACTGTTTGTTGATTGGCAACCTGTGCAAAGGTTGCATAGCCGATGCCATCAGTTCCTAAAGCTTGGAGTAGAGGAGTTGTGGCATCTCGTGGTAGTGTTGCAATGTTTGATGTTGTGCCAAAATTAGCTCCCTTCAACACTATTTCTTGAAATGCTTGATGCGTTCCACTAATTGCCGGTCGATTAATAACTCGGATAGTTCTACTGTTACCACCTACGGCTGACCAGTTATTAATTTTGCCCTGAAAAATATCTGCTACTTGGGTGCTGGTTAATCCTTGATTAAAAGGATTTGCTTTGCCAACCACAAGCGCGATCGCATCTTTTGTCACAGACACCGCCATCAATCCCTGACTTTGTTCTTGTGCAGTTAGCGATCGAGATACCGCCGCAATATCTGCTCTACCCGCTAACAGATCCGCGATACCATTTTGAGAACCATTAGCACTAGTGACAACATTTGTACCAGAAAACTGCCTCTCAAAACCTCTTTTGAGATTTTGGTTAATTGTCACCATGCTCGTAGATCCGTCTATTCTCACAGTAGTACCGCTTGGTACTGAACTTGGGGGCGAAAAAGTTGAATTACCAGCAGAGGGTGTGTTAACTGGAGGAGTAACATTACCTGGCCTGATTACAAAGAACCAGTAACCACCACCGATTAAAGCTAGAAAAATTAGGATAAAAACAATTGGAGGAGGAGCGCTTTTTTGACTCATAACTTTTTACTCTGGTAATTTTTCAATACTTGATTCACTTAACATTTGCAAACGACGAGAAACTTCATCATCTACAGTCATGCGTTCTATTTCAGCCTGGAGTTTTTCAGTTGGATTTTCAGAGATTTCAGCTAAAGCGCCTGTCTGTAAATTTCGGCGCTCAACTGCACTTTTAGCTTTTTCAAAGTCACTTTTCGCCGAACCAATATCAAATTCATTATTGACTTTGGCAATCATTGCTAGTGCTTCATTCACCTCTGACATATCTTTCATATTTTGCATATCAGCTTTGTAGGTTTCTAGCTTCATGCGCTCACGGTTTAGCTTGTCTTTGGAAGCATTCACAGATGTCTCAGCCTGCTTAACCATTTCCTCCAATTTGGGCAAAATTTGCTCTGTCTGAATTGCCTTAGCCATTGCCATCCGCGCTGCTTCTTGATTACCACTGCGCTGGGCAATATTTGCTTGCTGCTCCAAAGTCTGTAATTCTTTAACTTTTGTCTCGTATTTATTTTTGGCTGTTTTGTAAGAACCTTCTTGCATAGCAACAGCTTGAGCTAGTTTTTGTACCGATTCCTGCATTGATTGCAGTGATTCTTCAGCTACGGCTACAGCCACTTTGCCACCAGATTCCACCGGCATTCCCCATAGCCAATTCCAAGTACCAACTATGGTTCGTCCTGCTTTTTCACCCATTAACCAGTACATAGCTTTTTTCATTTATCACACCTATCTTACGAAGAGTAGTTTTAATCAGATACAGCAAGTTTTATGCTCAGGGTAAGCGCATTTTGTCAATAACGAGACTGCTTTGACCCCTAGAAAATAAATCAAGCAATAAATCTGATTCTTTTGTTAATACATTAATTAAGGTTTTTGTCAAGAGCAATTTAGATGCGCTTACCCTGGTTTTATGCTTGCGACTCTTATTAAACTCACATCCAATATTTTTAGTTTTATGAAATGAGTGAGTACAAATGGCACGAAAATAAACGTAAATCCTTGAGTTAAGAGGCTTTGGGATTTTAGCTTAACTGCGTGCCATTAGAATTTATAGAGTACGATCGCACCAAAGAACTAAAACCTGTAGGACTTACGCACGCTCTACGAATTCTTGGCGTTCTTGGCGTCTTGGCGGTTCGATAAATTAAGCTTTTGGGCGATTTTTGCGTAAGTCCTAACCTGTTAAAAAGTTCTTTGGTGCGATCGCTACCTTCACCACCATCAATGTTGTCATTGCCAGCATCACCAAAAATCAAATCTTCACCAGTTCCTCCTTCCACTGTATAAGTGAATTAAAAATCAGGTAAACTCAAGCAGCAAAAGCTTTGTTGTCTTTCGGGGAAGTAATTAACAGGCACAGCACCTTGGGAGCAAAACCGTTGTGGATGAACAACTTAAAAAACTGATTGATGAGGTATGCTGCTACCCAGACCCCAGTCTAGAAAGGCAGAAAGCATTAAATAGACTGCTTATGGTGATTCAACAACTCCCTGGCATTTATAAGTCTGGACACCAAGACTATTTAGAAGCCTTAAATCAAACTTGGGAATGGGTGAGCCGGAAGATTTGCTCTTTTGAAGCGCGATCGCCTTCGCTCCAACAAAGTCTAGTAATCTGGATTAATGGCTATCTCAAGTGGCGCATTAAAGATTTATATATACCAGATAGTAATTATACTATCAGTTTAGACAGACTTACCCGTAACGATGAGGGTGACGAAACAACCCTGCTAAATATCTTGCCAGATCGGCAATCACAAACTATTTCTTTAGATTTGCTGGATATCAAAATTGCCCAAATCCAGGAAACTGAGCGCCAGTGCCTTGGAAAACGCATTTGGCAATATATTGAGCAAGACGAAGAGGGTAAATTAACAGCGAGTCATCCCCGCAAAAATCCAGAATGCCATTGTCACTTATTGGCAATGCGCTTACTTCTGGAACAACCACCTCATAAAATCGCTGATATTGCTAGAGAGTTAAATATAAGCAATCAAACTCTCTACTCCCACTGGAAGAAAAATTGCCTTCCCCTGTTAAGAGAAATTGGTATGAATTTCGGATCTGACTAATGACTAACACACAACCACATATTTTAAGCGTCCCTCTCCCCCAAAATGCCCACCGTTGGGCTGAGGAATTTGCCAGCCAGCAAGATAACCCCCAAAAGGGAAAACAAGTTTATCTAAATACTTTGGCTGTTTATGCCGTTCACAGTTATCTCAAATGGCTCAACGTTGAGACAGCACTTAATCAAGGCGACAGTTGGCATCGTGGTTTAAGGGCAATTTTTGATGTTGCTGATTTAGTTTTGCCTGGTGTTGGTAAGCTTGAATGTCGTCCAGTGTTACCGGGTGAGGTTGCTATAGTCTTGCCTCCAACCATGACACAAGAACGCATTGGTTATGTAGGAGTTCAGTTTAGTCAGCAATTAGATTATGTAAAATTACTAGGATTTCTTCCAGCAAGGGAGATGACTGAATCACCAGCAATACTGCAAATAGGACAACTGCAATTATTTGATACTCTTTTCGAGATTATCCAGATGCGAACGCTATTAATAAATCTGCGTCAATGGGTTACGGGAATCTTCCAGCCAGATTGGCAACCCCCAGAGTTAGTGTTTGCTAACAATTTCAGAAGCAGTAGCACAATGACTCGCGCTTCAACTAACTCCATCAGTCGGGCAAAGGTGATTAAATTGGAAAGTCAAGTACTGTTGTTAGTGCAGTTAACTCCCACAGATAGCGAAATTTTTAATATTTGCCTACGAATTTATCCCGGTAATGATTCTATTCATCTACCACCAGATTTACAACTGATTGTCTTTGATGAAGCCGGAAACACTAGCATGGAAGCGCAAGCAAGAAGTGCAGATGACTGGATGCAACTAGAGTTTAGCTGCCAGCACGAGGAAAAATTCAGTGTCAAAATAGTGTTAAAGGAAACAAGTCTGATGCAAGAGTTTGTTGTTTAAGACAAACAAAAGGAGACAGGAATGGCGATCATCAAGTTGAAACTCAGACGCAATTCACCAGATGGATTTTTGGTAATTCTAACAGCGAAGAACTTGGATGAAGAAACAGAAGGATTTTTGCCTCCGTTACCACCAAATTTAGAATCATCCTTTAATGAATGGCAATCAGCCTATCGTCAAATCGAAGCTGTACGCTCTTATGTTGCTCCTGCACCAGGGGTACGTCTTACACCCAAAAATGTGACGATTCATTCCCACGGGGAACATACGGGAGCAGTCAAAGATTATCTAAATCAATGGCTCAATTCTGGAGATAGCAGGTGGCAACCAATCCGGGATAGATTAATTGCGATCGCTCAACAATTACATGAATCAAATGATGAGATTCGCGTGATAATTGATGCCAAAGATATCGATTTACGCCGCCTTCCTTGGCAAGCATGGAATTTATTAGAAGAACACTATCCCAACGCTGAAGTTGCCCTCAGTGTCCCCAAAAGCTCCAATACTAAGATAAAAAAACTAGTTCCTCAAAGTACAAAAGTCAGAATTTTAGTTGTTGTGGGCAGAAGTGACGGCATTAATACAAAAGATGACTTAAAAGTAATTCAAGACTTAGAGACAGATGGAGTAGAAGTACGCTGTTTAATTAAGCCTAGCCGCCGGGATTTGTCTGATGCTCTTTGGGAAGAACAAGGCTACCATATTTTCGTTTTTACGGGACATAGTGGAAGTCAAGAAGATGGGCAGATAGGTTGGATTGAACTTAACGACAAAGAAAGTTTGACTATTGAGGAATTTAAGGAGGCTTTGAAGCAAGCTATTGATAAAGGATTACAGTTAGCAATTTTTAATTCTTGTGATGGTTTAGGATTAGCTAACCAACTTGCCCAAATAAATTTACCTCAAGTTATTATCATGCGGGAACCTGTCCCAGACCCCGTAGCAGTAGATTTTTTAAGGTACTTTTTCCAAGAATTTACCCATAATAATAAGTCATTATTTACTTCTGTAAAAAAAGCCCGCAAACGCCTAGAACATTTTAAATCTGATTATCCAGGTGCAATTTGGTTGCCAACAATTTGTATTGAAGCTAATGTTGAACCGTTGACTTGGCAAGGATTACGCGAAGGTTATCCGGCAAAGCAGACTCCACCCAAGCCAGAGGATTCACCTCATCAACCAAAGAAAAATATCAAGCCGTGGTTATTAATTGGTTTGCTTGGTGTGGTTGTTATTAGTGGTGTAGCCCATTTAGTTGGGAAAAAAGTCAACTCCGATTTTAGTTCGGTAACTGCTCCCGGAGGAACATGGCTTTATGGTGGTAGCACATCTTGGGCACCAGTTCGGCAATATGTAGATCCTGAAATCAAAAAAGCACATCCGCAGTTTGAATTACGCTATACAGATGCGCTTAATGCTACACCAGGTTCCGGTACGGGAATTCGGATGTTGTTAGAAGGACAACTTACCTTTTCTCAATCCTCCCGCCCGATCGCAACCAGAGAGTATCAACAAGCTCAACAACAGGGATTTAGCCTGAAACAAACTCCAGTGGCTTTGGAAGGATTAGCGATCGCTGTTCACCCCAATCTGCAAATTCCAGGGCTAACTTTAGGACAAATTAAAGATATTTACACTGGTAAAATAACTAATTGGAATCAGGTTGGCGGCCCTAACCTAAAAATTACTGCTTACTCCCGTCGCTTTGAAGACGCAGGCACTGTCGAGTTCTTAGTTGAGAATATTCTCGGTAAAGAAAATCTGGGAAGTAATGTAGTATACGTCCACGATACAACAGACGGACTGAGAAAATTAGCAAGCGATCGCGGTGGTATTTACTACGCCTCGGCTCCAGAAGTTGTCCCCCAATGTCAGATTAAACCATTGGCGATCGCTAAACAAGGGAACAATTTTGTAGCACCTTATACAGAACCTTTAATTAAAGCCGATCAATGTCCGAACCAACGGAACAAGTTAAACACTGATGCTTTTAAAACAGGTCAGTATCCAATTACACGTCAGATGTTTGTCATAGTTAAACAGAATAGTAATAACAGTTTAGAACAACAAGCGGGTGAGGCATACGCCAATATGTTACTAACAAATCAGGGACAAAAACTGATGAATAAAGCTGGATTTGTGCGTATCCGTTGAACAAGAGGTAAGGGGGTAGGGGGCAGGGGGAGATGAGGGAGATGAGGGAGATGAGGGAGCAGGGGAGGCAGTTAGAATCTTTCTTTCTGTGTTCTCTGTGCCTCTGTGGTTCGTTATTTAATATAAGTATTGTTAGCTTGACACAGTAGTATTAAATAATAAATGCTACACAGGCAACAGT
>NZ_JAIVFR010000770.1 GCF_020829685.1 Nostoc sp. CHAB 5715
TAAAAGCGATAGTTTTGAGTAAATTCTTTAATTAGAAGAAATATGACCGCAGAAGAACAACGCTTGCAAGAAGACCGCGATCGCATTGCTGTTAATCCGGGTAAAATCCTGAATTTAACACCTCATCTAAGGTGTACTCACAGCTTTCGGGCAAATAGTCCTCATCCAATCCAGTTTCGTTTGCCGCAGACAGCACCGCAATTTCATAAGCATCTGCTAACTTCTGCTCAATTTCATGCCTCAAGCTAGGGCTATCTTCTAACAACAATGAAATCCGTTTACGCTGCTCTTTTATGGTTCGTTCCCAACTTTTTGATCGTTTTTCTGATTGATACTGCCATTTCAACAGGTGCGCCAGTAGCACAGCAAAGCGATTGATCAACTGTCGTTTATCGCTCCTTGCCATGCCTTCCAATTCCTCAGCAATCTGCTCTAGATCGAGTTCTGAAAATTGTCTTCGCCGCAATAGTTCAGCACTTTTATACAACCAGGCATAAAAATCTCCTTTGTAGGTAGCATTAGTTTGATGGTTCATATCTAAACCTAGCCTGCTATTTCAAGGGTAAAGTCTTTACATTAGAAACTCCTCAATTATGACTGCTGAAGAACAACGATTACAAGAAGACCGAGAACACAAAGCTTACTGGCGACGCTGGGGATCGTATTTGAGTGAGCGGCAATGGGGTACTGTGCGCGAAGACTACAGCCACGATGGGTCAGCTTGGGACTACTTTCCCCATGACCATGCTAGATCGCGTGCTTATCGTTGGGGTGAAGATGGCATTGCCGGAATTTCTGACAATCATCAGCGATTGTGTTTTGCGATCGCTCTATGGAACGAGCAAGACCCGATCCTCAAAGAGCGGATGTTTGGTTTAACGAGCAACGAAGGTAATCACGGCGAAGATGTTAAAGAATACTACTTTTTTCTTGACAATACGCCAACTCATGCATACATGAAATTCTTGTACAAATATCCGCAGCAAGCATTTCCCTATACTCAACTAGTCGAAGAGAACCGTCGCCGCAGCAAGCAGGAGGCGGAATTTGAATTGATTGACACGGGTGTATTTGCCGAAGACCGCTACTTTGATGTGTTCGTTGAGTACGCCAAAGCCTCTGCTGAAGATATATTAATTCAAATCACGATCGCCAATCGCGGTTCCCAAGCCAAGCCATTGCGTCTGCTGCCGTCGCTTTGGTTTCGCAATACTTGGTCATGGGATGGAAAAAGTAAAAAACCAATACTGAAGGTGCTGAAATCTGCTTCTGATTTCAGCATCATTGAAGCGTCCCATCCTGATATGAGCAATTATTGGCTCTACTGTCAAGGTGCAGCAGAACTTTTGTTTACTGAGAATGAAACGAATTTTCAGCGGCTGTATGGTGTGGAAAATACCTCACCTTACGTTAAAGATGGCTTTCATGAGTATGCGATCCACAATCGCACGGATGCAGTGAATCCGAACCGCATTGGCACGAAGTTTGCTGCTGACTACAAATTGATGATTCCACCCGGTGCAACGCACACAGTACGCTTGCGGCTGGCGAATTCGTCTGGTATTGCCGATCCGTTTGGCGATGAGTTCGAGCAAATTTTAAGCGATCGCATCAAAGAAGCCGACGAATTCTATCAGCGGATTACGCCATTTCAACTATCCGACGACGAGCGGATCATCCAAAGGCAGGCGTTTGCCGGAATGCTGTGGAGCAAACAGTTTTATCTGTATGTGATCGAGGATTGGCTCAAAGGCGACCCTACTACTCCGACTCCCCCCGATTCGCGTCGCAGTGTTCGCAACACAGATTGGGTGCATCTGTATGTTGATGATGTTCTTTCCATGCCCGATACCTGGGAGTATCCTTGGTTTGCCGCTTGGGATTTGGCATTCCACATGATTCCATTGGCAATGATTGACCCAGATTTTGCCAAGCGACAACTGCAACGCCTGACACGGGAATGGTACATGCATCCTAACGGGCAGTTGCCTGCCTACGAGTGGGAACTGAGCGATGTCAATCCACCCGTACATGCATGGGCAACGTGGCAAGTCTATCAAATCGAGCAGAAATTCTACGGACACGCTGACAAACGATTTCTCGAAGGAGTATTTCAAAAGCTGCTGCTCAACTTTACTTGGTGGATTAACCGCAAAGATGCCGAGGGTAAAAATATTTTTCAGGGCGGCTTTTTGGGCATGGACAACATTGGCGTGTTCGATCGCAGTGCCCCCTTACCGACAGGTGGCGATTTAGAGCAGGCAGACGGCACAAGCTGGATGGCAATGTTTTGCATGAACATGCTGACAATTGCCCTAGAACTGGCGATGGATGAACCCATCTACGAAGATATTGCCAGTAAATTCTTCGAGCATTTTCTGCGAATTGCCGATGCTATGAATGGGATTGGTAAGGATGAACTTGTCCTCTGGGATGAGGAGGACGGGTTCTTCTACGATGCACTGCACTTCCCAGATGGACATCATTGTCCCATGAAAGTGCGATCGATGGTTGGTTTGGTGCCTTTGTTTGCGATCGGAACCCTGGAACCCGAAATCCTCAAAAAACTCAGCGGATTCCGCAAGCGAACCGAGTGGTTTATTGAAAATCGCCCAGATCTGACAACAGGAATTGCCTGTATGCATACCACAGGCGAACACCAGCGCCGTTTACTGGCAATCTTAGACGGCAAGAAGCTAAAGCGCATCTTAGAGCGGATGTTAGATGAGCGCGAGTTTTTAAGTCCGTATGGCATTCGCTCTGTATCAAAATTTCATGCCGCTCATCCCTTCATCATGCACGTCAATGATCGGGAGTATCAGGTGGACTACGAACCGGCTGAATCCACAAACAACTTATTTGGTGGCAATTCTAACTGGCGTGGCCCAATTTGGTTTCCGATGAATTATCTGCTTATCGAAGCCCTATACCACTTTCATCAATACTTAGGAGATGACTACAAAGTAGAATGCCCGACTAATTCTGGACAATGGATGACGCTGAGGGAAGTGGCGATTGATTTGTCAAAACGACTTGGACGGATTTTTCAACAAAATGGTAGTGATCGCCGACCTGTCTACGGTGCTGTCGAGATTTTTCAGAAGAATCCCCATTGGCGAAATTTACTCACATTTAATGAGTACTTTCATGGCGACAATGGCGCTGGCTTAGGAGCTAGCCACCAAACTGGCTGGACAGGAGTGATTGCAGAACTAATTTATCGGTGCGGTAAAAGCCTAGTTCTCGACTAGAATATGTCTGCAAAGCACGGTAATATAGCCCTCTTTCATCGCCAGTGCGATCGCGCGTAGGCTACCTCAAAATGTTCCTCAACTACATTGCCCTCTTGGTTGACGCTGAGGGTCAAAACAATTCAAAATTCGGCGTTGCATAATAAAGGGATGAATTGAGGTGTTCTACTGTGCAATGTCCATACTGTGGGTCTACTGAGATTAGAAAAAATGGTAAACGAAGAGGTAAACAAAATCACATTTGTATAAAAGCGATTAGCGGTTAGCGAGCTTGCGATTAGTTTTAAACAAGCCGCCCAATATGAGCGGGGTATTAACTATTAGCTATTAGCTATTAGCCATTAGCCATTAGCTAACAGCTAACCGCTAACAGCTAACAGCGGGGTATTAACCTCCCCAAGATTAATTTTTCGCCCACGAGGGGCGAGGCATGTACCGGGTTAAT
>NZ_JAIVFR010000771.1 GCF_020829685.1 Nostoc sp. CHAB 5715
TCTTAATCATTTAACATTACCACAAGGTGGCTTTTTTCCTGAACCCTGGCCCACATTTACTCCAGAACTTAATGTTTCCCAAATCACCTTCTCCTCTGCCTAATTTTTAAATACCTACCCTTGAAAGAGGGGAGGCAGGGGGAGATGAGGGAGATGAGGAAGAAGAATTAATAATCAATGCCCTGTTTGTCCAATGCCCCATGCCCAATGCCCAATGCCCCATGCCCAATGACTAAAAAATAAAAAATGCCCCAGAGTATTCTCTAGGGCTTAACCAGGGTGCATCTACCATTACTCTCTACTAGGAAAAGAGGGTAAATCCGGAAAGATACTGAGAAAATATCAAAAAAGTTTTTTGAGGGATTGCCGTGTCTTCTTCTAAAAGTGAAAATTTGAGTTATGAAAAAACACTATATGCCATAGAACCATCTGTGTACATTGTGGGAGCAGGCCCTGGAGATCCTGATTTATTGACGGTGAAGGCGCAGAAACTACTGGCTGTTGCTGATGTGATTTTATTTGCTGATTCTTTAATACCTGAACAAATTTTAGAACTTTGCCGAAAAGATGCGGAGATAATTAGAACTGCGAATCAGACTTTAGAAGAGATTTTGCCGATTATGATAGATCGGGTGCGATCGCAACACAAATCTCTAGTCCGTCTCCATTCTGGCGATCCTAGTCTCTACAGCGCCATCCACGAGCAAATGCACCTCCTCGCTGAGGCAAATATTGCTTTTGAAGTCATCCCAGGTATCAGCGCCTTTCAAGCCGCAGCTGCCAAACTTAAAGTAGAACTGACTGTCCCCGGTTTAGTCCAAACCATCATTTTGACCCGGATCAGTGGACGTACAGAAGTCCCCGCCACTGAGGAATTAGCCTCTCTCGCTGCACATCAGGCTAGCCTCTGCTTATATCTAAGTGCGCGTCACGTCGAAAATGCCCAAGCTAAACTACTCGAACATTACCCAGCCGAAACCCCCATTGCAATTTGCTTTCGCATCGGATGGCCCGATGAAAAAATCAAGGTTGTCCCCCTTAATGAAATGGCAGACTGCACTCATAAAGAAAAACTAATTCGCACTACACTTTATATAATCAGTCCAGCCCTCTCGGCAAATAAAGGGCGATCGCGTTTATATCATCCCGAACATAGTCATCTATTTCGTTCGTCTCATAACTAAATGCTGGGCATGGGGCATTGGGCATTTTGAGCTAGATGAATGAGTCTTTGAGGTGGATGAATGAGTCTCTAAGATGGATGAATGAGTTTCTGAGGTGGATGAACGGAGTTCTGAGGTGGATGAATGAGTTTCTGAGGTGGATGAACGGAGTTCTGAGGTGGATGAACGAGTATCTGAGGTGGATGAACGAGTATCTGAGGTGGATGAACAGAGTTCTGAGGTGGATGAATGAGTCTTTAAGCCAATGCTTGAACTTCTAACTCCCCCTGCCCCTGCCCTACCTAACGATAAACTTAACAATGTGAATAAAATCCCAAATCCCAATTTAGTACTATGCCATTAATTAAAGTGCAAACTTCTGCAACTGCTCCTCAAAAAGCTGAAATTGAATTAATGCTTTTAAACCTATCAGCCAAGTTAGCAAAACATTTGGGAAAACCAGAATCTTATGTAATGACTGCTTTTGAGCCAGAAATTCCCATGACTTTTGCAGGGAATACAGACCCAGTTTGCTATATTGAAATTAAGAGCGTTGGTACAATGAAGCCAGATCAAACCGCAGCAATGAGTCAGGAATTTTGCCAGCAGATTAACCAAACTCTAGGTGTGCCAAAAAATCGCATTTACATAGAGTTTGCAGACGCTAAGGGTGCGATGTGGGGCTGGAACGGCACAACCTTTGGGTAATTTCCCGTTTCCTTTGGTCAAGACTAAGTTAATCTGGCAGGTGTAGGATAGAGATCCTACATCAACTCTTGATTTTTATGTCTGCTACGCCTCTTGTATCTCAAGTTGAGTTACACAACCCAATAAAATCAGAATTAATTCCTCCCCTTCTCGGCGCTTCTCTTGCGGATTTAACCACTTGGGTGCAGCAGCAGGGACAACCTGCTTATAGAGGAAAGCAGCTGCATGAATGGCTCTATGACTTGGGAGTGCGATCGCTAGCTGATATTTCTGTGTTCTCCAAGCAATGGCGGAAAAAAGTAGCAGAAATCCCCATTGGGCGCTCAACTTTACATTACCGCTCTGTGGCTGCCGATGGCACAGTCAAATATCTTTTACGATTAGCAGACGATCAAATTATTGAAACTGTTGGCATCCCCACCTTTGCAGAAGGGGGAGAAGGCCCAAAATCCCGTTTGACAGTTTGCGTCTCTACTCAGGTGGGTTGCCCAATGGCGTGTGATTTTTGCGCTACTGGTAAAGGAGGCTACAAGCGCAACTTAGCACGGCATGAAATTGTCGATCAGGTGTTAACTGTGCAAGAAGATTTTCAGCAACACGGCAGTCGCTACAACGGGGGGAACCCCCGCAACGCGCTGCCTCGGGTTAGCAATGTGGTGTTTATGGGACTGGGTGAACCGTTGTTGAATACTGAGAATGTCCTAGCAGCGCTGAAATCCCTGAATCAAGATGTCGGTATTGGGCAGCGATCGCTTACAGTTTCTACAGTTGGTATTCGCCATCGCATCCGTCAGTTCGCGCAAAACAATTTGCAAATCACCCTCGCTGTAAGTCTCCACGCACCTAACCAAGCACTGCGGGAAAAACTCATCCCCAGCGCCCGCGCCTATCCTCTAGAAGATTTGCTGGCTGAATGTCGAGAATATGTGGAAATCACTGGACGCCGCGTTACCTTTGAGTACATACTCCTGGCTGGTGTTAACGATTTACCAGAACATGCATTGGAACTGTCAAAGCGTCTGCGAGGATTCCAAAGTCATGTGAATTTGATTCCTTATAATCCTATCCAAGAAGTAGATTACAAACGCCCCAACCGCGATCGCATTCAAGCATTTGTCAACGTCCTTAAGCAACAAAATACTGCTGTTAGTGTGCGTTATTCCCGTGGTTTAGAAGCTGATGCTGCTTGTGGACAACTCAGAGCAAGTAAGAAATAAACCCAGATGTATCCTGAAAATTATCTCTGTTTATCTATGGGTAAAACCGCCTGAAATCCCTTTTTAAACCTACTCGCCGGAAATACATAGATTACGGAAATCCGGCAACCCATCTAAAAAATGTGAATGTATAATTTAATTAAGATGAATATCTAAAAAACGATATTTTTATGCAAATTATAAATAATGTTGACATTTTAAAGGTTTAGCGATCGCTCAACCCAACCTATAACAATTAAGGAAATAACTGCATGTTGAATCGCTTATTAATGGTTAAAGCATGGCTACTATTAATTGTGCTTGCAAAAGCTTTATCGATTAATTCTCCTGCCTATGCACAAATAATTCAGAGGAATCCTCAGCAACCTGAGTCTTTTCAAGAAAGAATGAGACAACAACAAGAGGAGCAAACTCAGCGAACACAAGAGCAATTTAACGAAACATTGCTTCGGCAACAGTTTCAGCAACCACAACTACAACAACAACTGGTGATAGACCAGCTCCTGGCGATTATAGTGGTGATGGGAAAAATGATTTCGCTGTCTGGCGACCCAATAATGGTACTTGGTATATATTTACGAATTTACAATGATAAATCCACAATCAAC
>NZ_JAIVFR010000772.1 GCF_020829685.1 Nostoc sp. CHAB 5715
CCTCGGATCAAGTCCGAGGATGACGGCATGGGTTGGTCTGTTTCCACTCCAACCATCTCCCGTGTTACTGTACAACGTGTCACATCCTTACGGGATGGTAACTCGTACATTACATCTAACATCAATTCTTCGACAATACCCCGTAGCGCTCTAGCACCAGTTTTACGGCGGTAGGCTTCTTGAGCGATCGCTCGTAAAGCATCTGGTTTAAAATCTAACTGGACATTATCCATCTTCAGCAGTTTTTGGTACTGCTTCACTAAGGCGCTGCGTGGTTGGGTGAGAATCGCCATCAACGCTTCTTCATCTAGCGGATCTACTACTGCTACCATTGGCACGCGCCCAATAAATTCGGGAATCATGCCAAATTTTACTAGATCATCTGGTGCTAGATGGCGGAGAGTATCTGCTGCCCGTTTTTCTTTCGATTGGCCTTCTCCAGGTTGCACAAAGCCTATTGCTTTTTTGCCAACTCTCTGATCTACAACCTTTTCTAAGCCTACAAAAGCACCACCACAGACAAACAAGATATTACTTGTATCAATCTGGATACAGTCTTGATAGGGATGCTTACGCCCTCCTTGGGGTGGTACATTGGCGATCGTTCCCTCTAACATTTTCAGCAAGGCTTGCTGCACGCCTTCGCCAGAAACATCGCGGGTAATTGACGGGTTCTCACTCTTGCGAGCAATTTTGTCAATTTCATCAATGTAGATAATTCCTCGTTGCGCTTCCTCTATATCCAAATCTGCCACCTGCAACAGTCGCAGCAAGATATTTTCCACATCTTCTCCCACATACCCCGCTTCTGTCAGCGTCGTAGCATCAGCGACGGCAAAGGGTACATCTAGGATTTTCGCTAGGGTTTGCGCTAAGAGAGTTTTGCCGCAACCAGTCGGGCCAATTAACAAAATATTGGACTTTTGCAGTTCTACAGCATCATCCGCCCCACCTTTGCCACTGCCTTTAGACTGAATCACCGCCAACCGCTTGTAGTGATTGTAAACAGCTACTGACAGGACTTTCTTGGCTTCGTCTTGACCAATAACGTGTTCGTCTAGATACTTTTTAATCTCTCTTGGCTTGGGTATTTGATTAAACGAAATACTAGAAGATTGAGTACGCCGTTTTTGAGGTGGTTCTGCTCTTGGTGCCGGTTGTGCTGCCGCACCATTAGTATCGAGTAACTCCTCGTCTAGTATTTCATTACACAAGTCAACGCATTCATCGCAGATGTAGACTCCCGGCCCCGCGATTAATTTACGCACCTGCTCTTGAGACTTGCCGCAAAACGAACATTTTAAATGGGAGTCGTACTTAGACATACCAGCCTCTTATTTCAGAATGGTGACGTTTTCCCCTGCTGTGGGAAGATTTTGCCTGGAAATGACCTGATCAATCAAACCGTAGTTCTTGGCTTCTTCTGCCGACATGAAAAAGTCGCGCTCAGTATCTGCTTCAATTCTTTCTATGGGTTGACCAGTATGATGAGCCATTAACTGATTCAACTTAGCCTTAATGTAAAGAATTTCTCTGGCTTGAATTTCAATGTCAATGGCTTGACCTTGAGCGCCACCAAGTGGTTGGTGAATCATAATCCGGGAGTCGGGTAGAGACATTCGCTTACCGGCAGCTCCTGCTGTCAACAAAAATGCCCCCATGCTCGCGGCTAATCCAAAACAGATGGTAACAACATCAGGGCGAATTTGCTGTATTGTATCATAGATTGCCATCCCTGCGTAGACCGAGCCACCGGGAGAATTAATATACAGTTGGATGTCTTTTTCTGAGTCTTCAGCGTCTAGAAATAACAACTGAGCCACGATTGAGTTGGCTACAGTATCATCTATTGGCGTTCCCAAAAAGATAATCCGCTCTCGCAGCAGGCGGGAGTAGATGTCGAAAGCCCTTTCTCCCATGCCAGACTGTTCCACCACCATCGGCACGATGTTGCTAGGGCTGCTTAACTGGGAGTTAATGTTTATTCGACTTTGGTTGCTGATGGGGTAATTTCCCGACTGCGATACAAGCATACAAGCTTTCTTTGACGATAATTTAGGACAAATGTTTCAGCAGCAGATGCTGCCTTTTCCACGAATGGGATTTTATAGGTACGTGTTAACCATTATGCCTCATATAATTTCCTCTCGTGTAACACAGTATCAAGCTCAGGCGATAACATGTGTCACAATTTGCTAAAAATTCATTCATTCTTTAATTATTCTGCCTTTATCCCTGAGTTGTTAAGAGTTATTGGGCATTGGGCATTGGGCATTGGTTATTAATCTTCTCCCTCATCTCCCTCATCTCCCTCATCTCCCTCATCTCCCTTATCTCCCTCATCTCCCTTATCTCCCCCTGCTCCCTCATCTCTTTTAACTTACCCATTTCACCAGTACTTTAACTCAGAACTGGTGAATTCATGGCTGTGGGATTTTTAATTATCCTTCTGTGACTTCTGTCGAAGCTTCGCTGGTTTCTTCCTCTGTCTGAGGTGCATCAGCATCAGCATCTAATTCTTCTGCGGCTTCTGTTTCTTCTGCGGGACTTAAGGAGCCTTCGGGTACAAGTTCAACTGAGGAATGTTCTAATAGCCAATCAATGGTTTTTTCGGTTAATAATTCGTTTTCCACGATTGAGCGCAGTCTATCTTCATCAACGTCTTGCTCCTCTGGGTACTGTTCCAAAAGTTCGGTGACTTTGGCTGCAATTTCTTCTGGTGTTACCTGGATAGATTCGCGTTTAGCAACTTCGCGCAACGACAAGGAGCGTTTGATGCGTTCAATTGCCTCAGTGCGCGATCGCTCCCGCAGTTGAGGAATAATATCTGTAGTAAACAACTTCCTCACATCTAATCCCTGCTGAGACAGGCGCATTGCTGTTTGGGTTAGCATTGCATCCACTTCTTGCTCAATCATGGTTGCTGGTAAGTCAACTTCTACGTGTTTGAGCAGTTCCGTTAACAACGCTTCCTGTTTATTTGTTTTTGTTTTGTCATCCGCCTCTTTTTGATATCGCTCTACCAAAGAAGCGCGTAACTCCTCTAAGGTTTCAAAATCGCTGATTTCTTGGGCGAAATCGTCATTTACTTCTGGTAGTTCCTTTTCCTTAAGTTCTTTGAGCGTCACTGTGAAAGTTGCCGCTTTTCCAGCTAAATCTTCATTAGCATAAGGATCTGGGAACTGTGCCGCAATTTCTCTGGTTTCTTCAGGATTCATCCCCACTATTCCCGAAATAAAGCCTGGAATAAACTTATCTTCCTGCAACTCAACTTGAAAATCAGTTGCTTCAGCTCCCGGAATCGGTTCTAATTCAGCTGTTTCGTCTTCGCCCTCAACTCTAGCGAATGAACCTTTAAAATCGACTACGGCAACGTCACCGATTTGGGCTGCACGTCTTTCCACAGGAATCAATGTCGCTAATTCTTGACGTTCCTTGTCGAGCGTGTTCTCCACTCGTTCTGGTTCGTACTTGACTTCTTCAGCTTGGAAAAGTAAATCAGTGTACTGAACTAGATTCACCTCTGGTTCTACATCGACAGCAGCCGAAATCGTCAGGGGTTTTCCAGGTTCATAATTCTTAATTAAATCCTCAAAGGAAGAGCGCAATTGTGGCTGACCTATTGCCGGAATTGCTTCTTGTTTAACCGCTTGCTCAATACCTACTTGAATTAGTTCTCCCAGCGCTGCTGC
>NZ_JAIVFR010000773.1 GCF_020829685.1 Nostoc sp. CHAB 5715
CGTCTCGCCCTTTGGTATACTACTGTCACTGCTGTATTACTACTACTGTTTGCCAGTGGAGTTTATTTATACGTCCGCAGTACACTGATTGAACGCATTGACGATACCCTTAACCATGTAGTAGAAATAGTGGAGCGTTGTCTCACAACAAGCCCCTGTGCATCTAAGCTCATATTTGAGCCAATTAATGCTGATGCAGATAAATTTCGCATTAATGTAGAAGCCAGTTTTCGTGACAATACCGACACCGTAGAAGATGACCACATAGACCTAGAATGGTTTAGTCCGACTGGCGAATTACTCTGGTCAACGCTATCCGAACCCCTAAATATTCCCATTCATGCCAACCGCACTGGTGAAACTGTGCGCGTAGTTAAGGAAGAGAAAAAAAAAGGCAAAGATGATAAACTCCTCACTCCTAACTCCCCACTCCCTACTCCCCACTCCCCACTCTTATTACGGCAAGTTACCCAACGGGTGGAAGTGGGGCGGCAAGTATTAGGATATCTGCGTGTTAGTCATCCCTGGTTTGAAGTAACTAAACCCAGTCGCCAGTTAATTTTTGATTTAGCGCTAGGTATTGGGTTAATGCTAATTTCTGTGGGCGCAAGTGGCTGGTTTCTTTCGGGTAAAGCGATGGAACCTGTAGGGGAGTCTTATCAACGCCTCAAACAATTTACTGCTGATGCTTCTCATGAACTTAGAAGTCCCATTACTTTGATTCAAACCAATGTGCAAGTTGCTCTTGCTGACTTGGATTTAGCAGAGACAGAAGCGATTAATTCTTTGCAGTATCGACAACAATTAAAGGTGGTGGAACGGTTAACGCAGCGTTTGGGTAAGTTAGTTAATGACTTACTGTTCTTAGCACGACAGGATAGTGGTATTAGCAAAGATACTTTTTCACCTTGTCCGCTAGATGCCTTGCTGATGGAGGTGGTTGAAGAACAACAATTGTTAGTCCCTGAAAAAAAAATCGCTCTTTCTCTAGACTTAGTTGACCCTCCCGCCTCCGAAACTAGCCCAGAATTACTGGAAAATTGGTTTACCCTTGTGGGCAATTGGGATCAACTGGTGCAATTGTTCACAAATCTGATTGCTAATGCCTTGCATTACACTCCAGCAGGTGGACGGGTGAAAGTGGAATTGGCACGGATAGAGGCAATAAATCGCGTTTCTGGGCTACGTTATACCAGCGCCCAGTTGCAAGTTAAAGTGAGTGATACTGGTGTTGGAATTCCAGCAGAAGCACTACCACGCTTGTTTGACCGCTTTTATCGGGTAGATCCGGCACGGACTCATACAACTGGGAATACAGCTACAGCCAGTGCTACTGGTTCAGGATTGGGATTAGCGATCGCTCAAGCTATTGTCGAACATCACCAGGGTCATATTCAAGTTGAAAGCACTCAAGGCATTGGCACTACGTTCACTGTCACTTTACCAATAACTCTTGAGTCTTAATTTGTCGTGATACTGACACTAATCCCTGTGCGTTCTGCATACTGTTCACTGATTTAATAATGCATGGCTTGCCCGTCTTTGCAAGATATTATTTGAAAGGCAAGCTTCGTTTGCAAGCTCGCCTCTCAAATATTGCACCTTCACGCAAAGTTAAAAATACCTAGAGAAAAGCCAGATAATTACTCCAGTTCCCAAAACACAAATAATTCCTGCCAAGCCAGCTAGGGGTTTTTTATTCTTACCTGTGAACCAGTCAGAGACTTTACCTGTATAAGTAATTAATTCTGCTGTGTCTATGGTAGCGATCGCCCATATCCATCCTGCGTGCAGTCCCCAAGCTAAACCCAAATTGTTGCCATCGGCAAAGCGTGCCAACACCAGCACCATTCCCATCAGCCACAATCCAGGGAGTTGAGGTGCGGTTTCACGTTGCTCCCAAACTAGGTGTAGCAAGGCAAATATCAAACTAGAAATTGCTGCTGCTACCCAAACTGGATAATCCTGCGTTAATTCAGTAAACAGGAAACCGCGAAAAACTAACTCTTCTATCCCACCGACTAATAACGCTATCAAGAAAATCGGTAGCAAGATGGGTAGCACTAACTTGAAATTCGTCTTTTCAAAAGAACACCAGCCTAACCCAAATTGCCCACTAAATACAATAGCTAGGCTTATCACTCCCAAAGCAAAACCTAGTGCTAAAGAACCAAGAGTTGAAAGATTTCCAACAAAGCCGTAATCCGAAAAAGATTTATTGGTAAGCCAACTAATTCCCCACAGAATTAGGGGAGCTAATAGGTAGAGTGACACCAATAACGGCATCTTTTGCTCTGGCTGTAAAGGTTTAGGGGGTTGCCAATTGAGCAATATTGCTGATACTGTTGCCACTGGCAACCAGCAAACTATCCAGAAAATAAAAAATGCCATCACTACAACTAGTGCTGGTGCATTTTCCATAAACGCCAGTAAAGCGTTGACAGGAGACTCAAAGTAAGTTATCAAAATAAACGAAAAAAACACGATAGACTTATTGCACTATAGATTTCTTGCTGATTAATCAAGACTCTACTAAATTTGGTGACTTCTGCAAGGGGTCTAATCGTATTTTTTACTTGTGACAAAATTTTCTAAATAGAGCTACTAGTTTGCTGTCGGGGTAAGGACAAGTTATCATCACCTGAAACTTATCCCTACCATCAGCAAATTTACTCTTCGTCTTCCAAATCTTCATCCGATTCGTCGGAGTCTATATCTTGTGAGGTTAGTTTTTTGTCACTTTCACCCAGTTGAATCAGGTGAATATGTTTATATCCCAACCTAATTTCAAACTCATCTCCAGCCTTTAAGCCCATTGCTTTGGTATATGTCGCACCAATCACAATCTGACCATTTTGATGGACACTAACCCGATATGTCGGTTCACGACCACGACCATCTTTAGGTGCTTCTGGACTTAGAGGAATCCCTCTAGCCGATAGCAAAGCGTCATAAAAATCAGTGAGATTGACACGAACCTGGTTATTCTTAGTAACAGTGTAATAGCCGCACTGTTTAGCTCTTTCTCGGCGTGGTAAAGTGGAAAGTTCTTTTACTTTAGCAAGTAGTGCTTTTCCGGTTAATGGCGCGGTTGCAGTTTCAGTCATTATACTCAAATTTTCCTTACTCTCTCCAAACTGAAAAACGATGTAGTCAAATGCTGGCATTTGGCTTTTTAGCATTTGCATAGAGCTACTTAGGACTCTAGTGTAACGGGTCAATTACTGCCGATAGGAGCCAAAAGCACTTCTATATATGGTTGTCCACAACCAATTAAAGGTCATAGTTGCCATAGAAATTAATTTTGCTGATTTCACGGCACTTTTAACCATTATTCGCCATCAGAAATGAAATTATTTTCTCTTTTGGCGCTACTGTAGCGGTGTAACTTTCAGCCACCTTTACAAATTGGGTTAATTCTACTCCAAATAAGTCGTAGATCCCAAAAAATGCAGGTTTTCCACTTTTAGTGGTTGCCCTTCTGGTCAATGAGCAGGTAGAGTTTTTTTTACTCATCCTCTCAAGCTTAGGACAGCATAGTATTTCAATAGAGTCCTACGGGCTTATGCCCTTTTGTCCTGCCAGTAGAGACGCGAATTTTCTTGTCTCTACATTACGATTCAACAAAGCAGTAGTAGAATTAACCCAATTTGTAAAGGTGGCTGAAAGTTACACCGCTACAGTA